>NZ_QQAY01000008.1 GCF_003350505.1 Falsibacillus pallidus | reverse complement strand
AGCTTTCATTCAAGTCGTCTATATATGGAAAAATTTTGAATAGTCATAGGGTTTTCTTACTATCACTGGTTTACGTACCTATTTTTTCTTGTTAACTTGACGGCTATGGAACCTGTCCCCGTGTCCTAAATCTTATAAGATAATGGCTGCAATCCATCCGAAGATGATGAGTGGCAGGTTGTAGTGCAGGAATGTTGGTACGCATGTATCCCAGATATGGTTGTGCTGGCCGTCAGCATTCAGTCCTGAGGTTGGACCTAATGTACTGTCAGATGCGGGCGATCCTGCATCACCAAGGGCACCTGCTGTTCCGATAATGGCAATGGTCGCCATCGGACTGAATCCCAGCTGTACGCATAATGGTACGAAGATGGTCGTGATGATTGGGATGGTAGAGAAGGATGAACCGATTCCCATTGTCACCACAAGTCCGACAATCAGCATCAATAAGGCTGCAAGCGATTTATTATCTCCTATTAAGGATTCTGCTTGCTTCACTAAGCTTTCTACATCTCCTGTGGCTTTTAGCACTTCTGCAAACCCTGAAGCTGCAATCATGACAAATCCAATGAACGCCATCATCTGCATACCCTCAGACAATAGGGAATCCGCTTCATTCCATTTTACGGAACGAGTGATATACAGCACAAGGATTCCAGCCATGGCACCGAATACCATGGAGTCAAACAATAATTGGACAACCAAACCTGCAACGATGGCAAGAATGGCATAGATAACGCCTTTGTTTGAATATGCCGTTCCTTCTGCTGCATAGTCCTGATCAAACTCACTAGAGTAATCTCTTGGTTTTCTGTATGAAATGAAAATAGCAATCAAAAGCCCGACTACCATTCCCGCTGTTGGCAGAAGCATGGCCGTTGGTATATCATTCACATTGATTTCAAGACCGCTGCTCTTCATATTCACAGCGACAATCTCATGGAAGATCTGTCCGAATCCTACCGGAAGAAGGATGTACGGAGCAGTCAATCCAAATGTTAATACAGAAGCTATCAATCTTCTATCCAACTTTAACTCATTCATGACCTTTAACAATGGTGGAATCAACAATGGAATAAAAGCGATATGAATCGGAATCAAATTTTGGGAAAAACAGGACATCAGTAAAATAAAAAAGATAATAAGAGCTTTAGATAAGTTCTTCTTTGTCCTGTCTTCCTTCTTGCCCACTACATTTAAAACAACATCGACCATTAGATTAGGCAGACCGGTTTTGGAAATAGCGACCGCAAAACCGCCAAGAAGTGCATAACTCAATGCGACGCTTGCTCCTCCTCCCAATCCATCGGTAAACGCTTCTACTGTTTTTTCTATACTTAAGCCGCCTGTCAGACCGCCGATCAATGCGCCTGCCAATAAGGCAAACACTACATTGACGCGCAGAAGACTCAATATGAGCATGACCACGACAGCTATTACAACTGCATTCATAACCAGTAACTCCTTTCGAAAAATCAAAATGCTTTAGTTTGGTAAATTGGTAGAGTGATAAAATAACAAAGATAAAGTTAGCACACTACATTTTTAGTGTCAAATAATTAATTTCTATGAAAAATTCGAATATTTTCACCAAATAATTCGACAGAACAAAAGCGCAAGCGCCTCGATCAGCTCCGACCAGCATAAGACGGAACTCGAAGGAAATCCTTATTTCCGTAGAGGTGCGGCTTATGTCTCGAGGGGCTAGGCGCTGGAGCTGGACGTCGACTACCTTGTATGAACTATCCACAAGGTAATATTTAGTAATTTCCTAGACAACAAAAAAACAGGGATCTCAAAAAGAAATCCCTGCTTGAATCGGTTTTATTATTTAATTGGTTCGAATCGTTCCACCAGCAGCGCCAGTGTACGTGTCATCGCTCCTGTTGCTCCTGCTGGACCAAGGTCGTATCCCTTTGTCGTTGTAGCAGTTCCGGCGATGTCCAGATGGACCCATGGAGTGCCTTCTGCAAATTCACCCACAAATGCTCCCCCCATGATCGCATGCCCGTCTCTGCCTGGAGAGTTATTCAAGTCAGCAATTTGGCTTCCACGAACTCTTTCGATGTCTTTTTTCGTATAAGGAAGGCGCCAGATGAATTCTCCTGCCTCATCAGAAGCTTCTAATACCTGCTCGAACAGTTCCTCATGATTTGTAAGGGCACCGGTCTTATCGAGCCCTAGAGCCACGATTACGCCGCCTGTCAGCGTCGCTACATCAATCAAGTATTGTGCTCCATGATGTTTTGCATATGTCATTGCATCTGCAAGTGCAAGGCGACCCTCTGCATCTGTATTGAGGACTTCAATCGTTTTGCCGCTCATTGATGTGATGACATCATCTGGTTTGAATGCCGCACCACTGATCATGTTGTCTGTGGATGGAATGACTGCAACCACATTTTGTTCCGGTTTCAGCTCTCCGATGACTTCCATTGCTCCAAGAACAGCAGCTGCTCCGCCCATATCCGATTTCATGCCGACGATTCCATCTTTTGGTTTGATGGAATAGCCGCCTGTATCGAATGTGATTCCTTTTCCGACAAGACCGATGACATCTTCCCAGTTTTCTTTTCCTTGATATTTCAGGACGATCATTTTTGGCGGTTCTACAGAACCCTGATTGACTGCGAGGAAGGCACCCATACCGAGTTTCTCCATTTCCTCTTTATCAAGGATGTCTGTTTCAAATCCATATTTTTCAGCCAGCTGAATGGCATGACTGGCTAAATCTGTTGCCGTCAGCAAATTACCCGGCGTGTTGACAAGTGTCCTTGCTGAATTCGTGCCTTTTCCATAAGCGTAGCCCACTGCAAGAGCCGCATCCAGTTCCTCTTCTGATGAAGCGGAAAGAACTGTGATGGATTCGATGCGTTTGTCAGGCCTATTGGATTTGCGCTTGTACCCTTCGAATTCATAGGTAGAAAGAGCAAAGCTTTCTGCAAGGGCATGTGCTGCATCCTGCGCCTCAATGCCTTCAGCAAGGAATGTATCCAGCATAACAGAGACATGGCTTTGACCCTGAGATTTCAGTTCCTTGAATACACGTCCGAAAATTTCTTTCAGCAAATCAAAAGTCAGGTCTTTTTCTTTCCCCGTTCCTACAAAAAACAGTCTTTTAGCTTTCACTTTTCCGAATGTATGTATTTTAGCTGTGGACTTGGCTTTTGCTGATACATCACCTGATTTGACGAGCTCCGTCAATTCTCCACTAAAGGCTTCATCCAGCTCAGACAGCAAGCCTTCAAATTTTTCCGGTTTATCTTTTAATCCGACGATCAATACTTCAGATTCTTGTTCAAAAGGATGGATATTCTTTGTTTTAAACATCCCCACATCACCTCCTTCCTCATTATAAAAGAAATGCCCAAATATTTCGAACCCCTAAATTTTTGAATGGCATTTAGATTCTTTTCCCTGTGTTATAATCGATTCAATAAGTTAGAAATTTCTGCATAACCATGCAGTGTTTATGGGTATAGTTAATAAATCCGACTTTCTATTACTGTCTGCTTGAAAGGATGATCTCACTTCATGGATTTACTTACAAACTTTCCATTATGGGCCGCCATTGCCGGCATCTTTTTTGCTCAATTTGTTAAAGTTCCCATTCAATTCATCGCAACCAGAAAGATCGACTGGTCGCTCCTTACCTCCACAGGCGGGATGCCAAGCTCTCACTCTGCAGCCGTAACGGGGCTCGCTACCGGTGTGGCAATTGAATCCGGTCTTGGATCTCCTGTCTTTGCCGTTTCGGCTGTATTTGCCATCATCGTGATGTTCGATGCAACAGGCGTGCGTCGACAAGCCGGGGAGCAGGCCATCGTGCTCAATAAGCTCGCCGCCGATTTTCAGAGGCTTGTGGATGAAGCAAAGCTGTGGCAGAAAAAACCGGCGGAGCAGAGGCAGAAGGAATTAAAAGAGCTTCTTGGCCATAAACCGATTGAGGTTTTCTTCGGCGGCTTGACCGGAATTCTTTTAACCTTGATTCTTTATTATTTTTTCATATGGTGATTTTATGAGATTGATTTCAATTTGCCCCAGCAACACAGAAATATTGGCCTATTTGGATTTGACGAGTCAACTGATCGGAGTCGATGATTTTTCTGATTGGCCCGCTTCGATCAGCAGCCTCCCAAAGCTTGGTCCCGATTTGTCCATTAGAATGGATGATCTCGAAAAGTTAAATCCTGATTTAGTATTAGCCTCACTGAGTGTTCCCGGAATGGAAAAGAATATTGAGGAATTGCAAAAAAGGGACATTCCCCATGTTGTGCTGGATCCGCAAAGCCTGTCTGATATCATCCGCGACATTCGTACAGTTGGAGACCTTTGTGGAGCAAGCGAAAGAGCTTCACAAGTCATTGAAGAGATGGAAGAGGCCATTCAGTCGTGCAGGGATATCAGCAGAACGGTGGAACAGAAGCCTTCGTTATACTGGGAATGGTGGCCAAAACCCGTCTTCACCCCTGGCAAAACGAATTGGCTGACTGAAATAAGTGAATTGGCAGGAGCAGTGAATCTTTTCTCTGACGTGGAATTGGCAAGTGTACAGACCGATTGGGAAGATGTGCTGAAAAGAAACCCGCAATGCATCTGCTTGGCCTGGGTCGGGGTGCACAAGAAGAAAATCAACCCTGCCATCGTTAAGAAACGCCCCGGATGGGAAAAGCTGCGTGCCGTTCAAGAAAATAAAATTGTAGTCTTGGAAGAAGCACTATACTGCCGTCCCTCTCCCCGCCTTCTAGAGGGATTGATACATTTGGCAAAGCTTCTCCATCCAGTGCCGTTCAGTGAGGTAGAACTCCCTTATTCCTTGAAAAAATAAAGCAGCAGGCTGAAGCCTGCTGCTTTTTGTATCATTGATTTTTTACATTGACATATTGCTGCCTGAAAACTTGCATGGCTTTTGCTTCATTCAAGGCAGATAATTCTTTTTCTGTAATTTTGCCATCGCCTTTTTGAACGATATATACATCAAGGCTTTTCTTGCCCCAATGTGCATATACATCCTGGACGGTTTCATAATATAAGTCGAGCTTATTCCCCTTTATGGCAGAACCTGTATCAGCTACAACTCCATATCCATAACCGGGGATGAACAAAATGGTTCCAATCGGAAAGACTCTCAGGTCGGCTGCAACAGTGGAATAGAGATCCCTCTTCACTTTTAACCCTGAATATGTAATTCCATAGCTTGGATTATCCGGATTTTTCCCTGTTGATTCGTATCCGGCGGTATATCCTGTAGCAGTGACTGTCAACTTCGGGTATTTCGACCAATCAAATGCTTCTTCAAGATTAGGTGGATTTCCTTTGACCTCTGCACTAGAAGAAATTTGAGTTTCCCCGGCTGATAAGAAATTGAGCTTTTTAAACGCCAATCCTAATGTTTTATAGCTATTACGTAAATAAGGGCTGATGGTCTGGGATGAAATTCGGCTGTAATCATCGGCCACCCACTCTGAAACCATTTTAGCCTGTACACCGGAAACGGATTGAAATGTAGCAAAAAGAGCTGCCGTAAATAATAGCACCATAAATATTCTTTTTATTGCCGTATTTGTTTTTTTCATATATTTTTTCACTCCTCCCAAAATTATTCCTTTCCCATTCTGAGAGGATTTATTCATTTTTCAGGGAAAAACTGACTAAGTGGAGCACATTCAAACGGCATATTCACCTATTTTCGCATAAAAAAAACACCTTAATGAGGTGTTTGTTAGAACATTCTATAGCCTTTTTTCCTAAGGACAAGCATAGTGATTCCAGACACAATCGCTCCGGCAAAACCGCTTGATAAAATGAGGATATCCGCAGGTGCAAGGGAAACAATCTTTTCTCCCAATTTTTCAAAAGACGGCCCTGCATTTCGGAAATATTCGATGAACCGGACATCATCAATGATCAATATTGTAATGATTGGATAAAAAACAGACATAATCCAAGTCATCCTCAGCAGCATGTTCAATAAGAAACCGATTCCAAAAAATAAGACGAAAAATAAGAGCATGGAAATTGGCAATGTCGCAATCGTCATGACGGTATGTACACCTCCTAAACACTAATGTTAAGTGTACTGAATGTTGCATTTACAGTCAATGACAAACGTTTGACGTTTTTCCCTCTGCCGAAATAAAAAAATTCGCTGCCCAAAATTTTTCTGGAGCAGCGAATGTAGTTATAAATGGGGAGTATTTATGAAAGGTCATTTAACATCCCGTCAGAGATTCTTTTTTCCTGTCCCCCCGCAGCATGGGCACGTTTCTGATCCGCCTAGAACCAATTGAAAATAACCTTTGCCAGAGCAATAGTCGCATTTTTTAACTTTGGATTCGATCATTTTCATTTTCATTGAAGCTCATCTCCTTCGAATGTGTTGTCTTAATTTTCTGATAATATACCATTGCTCCATTCGTTTTGCCAACCTTTAAAATGTGGTGAGATAAGCCAATGTAAACGGATACATAACTTGTTTCTTTTCATTTTCTTCGATTTTCATAAAATTTCAGAACATTACAAAAATAGTTTATATGCCGTATATCCGAACTGATCCCCTGGGTTGATGCCATCAGTCAATTGCTTGGTGTCCCTTAAGGCCTCTTTGGCCATTTTATGTAGAAGGACAGAGGCATTCGGATCTTGCAGCAGAGCATCAGGGTGCATCCACTGAACATCCATTAGTTCGTCGTGCTGAATCTTTATATTTGTATGAAGTGGAGAAAGGGCAAAAAGCAGCATATTATCACTTATTTCCCCTTTTATGACACCTGTACGCAGCCCAATCAACCCATTAAGGCTTGTGTCTATCCCCGTTTCTTCCAGAACTTCTCTCATTACTGCCTCATCTGCTGTTTCGTCGTTTTTCACAAAGCCTGCTGGAAAGGACCACTTCCCCTTAAGTCCGCTGTACTTTTTCTTAACGACTAGCCAGCGGCCATTTTCATCAACAACCAGTCCTGAGACCCCTAGCCAGACATTTCCCCGTTTTGCATCGCCCATTTATTTTCTACCTCCCTAAATATCAAAAAGGCAGAACAGCTGCTGCTGTCCTGCCTTTTATTATAAACGATTCGGCTTAGAAAAATTTGAATTTACCTTTTTTGAATACAAGGCCAGCTCCGCCAACCATGTAAAGCGAACGGTTATCAATAACTTTTTTCATGAAAGAAGCTTTTGTTCCCATAAGCTTTTTGCCGTATACAACTCCGATTGCATCGTCTTCACCCAATGAGCAGACAGTACCTTTGATATCCGGAGTGAATGTTTCCAATTCTTCGTTTCCATGAAGAAGGGCTTTAATGTTGCGAGCCACAGCTTCACCCTGCTGCATTGCAATTTGTGCAGTCGGCGGGTATGGACGGTTGATTTCTTCATTGATGATCAAAGAAGAATCACCGATGACAAAGATGTTGTCATGGCCTGGAGCACGAAGGTCAGGCTGTACTTTTACACGTGCACGCATGTTTTCGATGTCTGCTTTTTCAATGATGTGGCTTCCGCGTACACCGGCTGCCCAGACAACTGTACCAGCTTTGATCTCTTCTGGTTCGTTTTCTCCTTTAGCTACAATGATGCCTTCTGGAGTTGCTTCTTTGATCGCAGTTCCGATTTTGAACTCGATGCCTTTTTTCTCAAGCTTTGCAACAGCATATTTAACTAGTTCTTCGTCGAAGCCAGGAAGTACCATTGGTGCTGCTTCAACACATACCACTCGGACTTTCTGGAAGTCGACATCGTATTCATGGCAAAGCTCAGGGATGCGGTTTGCAAGTTCACCAAGGAACTCAATGCCTGTGAATCCTGCTCCACCTACAATGATTGTCAAACGCTCGTCCTTTTTATGCTCTTCTGTTTGATACGTAGCGAATTGGTATTCAATATGCTCGCGGATTTGACGTGCATTGTTCACACTTGTGATTGTGAACGCATATTCGTTCAAGCCTTTGATGCCGAAAGTTTCAGATTCGCCGCCCAATGCGAATACAAGATAGTCATAATCCACTTCACCAGTGCTTAGGATGACTTTTTTCTCTGCAGTGTTGATATCTTCAACAGTCGCTTGGATGAATTCTACTTTATTTCGGTCGATGACAGAACTTACATCATAGCGTACACGGTCATGATGAAGAGTTCCTGCGGACGCTTCATGCAGCCAAGTTGTTTCATAATGGTAATCGTTCTTGTTAACCAAAACGATTTCTGCTTCGTTGACCCCTACAAGCTTCTGTAGACGGGTAACTGTCATTAAACCGCCGTAACCTGCACCTAAAACTACAATTTTAGCCTTTTTCAAATGAATCACTTCCACCTTTTGAATTTGTTGTGTGATTGATGCTATTAGCATCCACCGCCACACCAGATTTTATTTGTTTAATTTTCCGCACCAAAGTATGTGATGCACTTCACGAATGATAATAAAAAAATGCACGAAAAATGTCATAAAATAATTACATAATGCCTCCATTACATATTATTCTTTTTAGTATTCTTTTTCAAGATATATATAGGAAATAACAAAAGATAAGAATATTATGAAAAACCACTCAAATCAATCCGTCTTTTTAACTGATTTTTCTAAATATTAAAAGCGTTCATGGCCACTCTTTTTATTTAATATGATAAAATATAAGAATAAAATTTGAAGGTTCGAATTGGAGGGAGCTCATTGAAAGAAGATCAAAAAATATATGATATTACGATTATCGGAGGCGGTCCTACAGGCCTGTTTACTGCGTTCTACGGGGGAATGAGACAGGCATCCGTAAAAATCATTGAAAGTCTTCCACAGCTGGGTGGCCAGCTATCTGCTCTGTATCCCGAAAAATATATCTATGATGTGGCAGGATTCCCTAAGATCCGCGCACAGGAATTAGTCAACAATCTAAAAGAACAAATGAAAAAATTCGAATCGACCGTATGCCTGGATCAGTCTGTTGAAGAACTTGAAAAGCAGGCAGATGGGGTGTTTAAGATTACCACAGATAAAGAAGTCCATTACTCCAAAACCGTCATAATCACAGCGGGGAACGGCGCATTCCAGCCACGCAGGCTCGAACTCGAAGAATCCCAAAAGTATGAAGGGAAAAACCTTCATTACTTCGTTGATGATCTGCAAGCCTTCGCCGGTAAAAAAGTCGTCATTTGCGGCGGCGGGGATTCTGCTGTCGACTGGGCCCTGATGCTGGAACCGATAGCTGAAAAAGTGACGATCGTCCATAGACGGGATAAGTTCAGAGCACATGAACATAGCGTAGAAAATATGGAGAACTCTAAAGTAGAGGTCAAGACTCCTTTTGTCCCTACTGAGTTAATCGGGGATGAAGAAGGCATTAAACAGCTTGTTCTGGAAGAAGTGCGCGGGGATGAAAAAGCCGTCATTGATCTTGATTCTTTGATTGTAAACTTCGGTTTTGTATCCTCACTTGGGCCAATCAAGAATTGGGGACTTGAAATCGAAAAAAATTCCATTGTAGTCAACTCCAAAATGGAAACTAACATCCCTGGCATTTATGCTGCAGGAGACATCTGTACATATGATGGGAAAGTAAAACTGATTGCCTGTGGATTCGGAGAGGCTCCTACAGCCGTCAACAATGCAAAAGCGTACATGGATCCAAAAGCAAGGATTCAGCCGATGCACAGCACCTCTATGTTTGAATAAATAATTTTCTAAACGCTGCCTGTATACTGGCGGCGTTTTTATGTCTTTTTTTTCCCTTCGATTGCTTTAGCTCATCGTACATATCCTCTTGTTTAATTAAAATCGCAAAGGGTACACAAACTAATAGAGACTTTATAGAAAAGGGTGATAAATATGAACGTACTTGTAATCGGAGCAAACGGAACAACCGGCAGAATGGTCGTGAAAAATCTAGCGGATAGCAGTAACCATTTGGTCAAAGCCATGATTCGAAAATCGGAGCAGACAGAAGAGATGGAACAGCTGGGAGCTAAACCAGTGGTTGCAGACTTGGAACAGGACTTTGAATATGCTGCTGAAGATGTCAACGCAATCATCTTTGCAGCTGGATCCGGCTCAAAGACAGGTCCTGAAAAAACGACTTCTGTTGATGAAGAAGGGGCAAAGAAAGCGATTGATATTGCCAAAAAGAAAGGAATCGACCGTTTCGTCATGCTCAGTTCCATGGGAGCAGACACTCCATCTGCCGGTTCAGAAGGGATGCAGCACTACTTGCATGCAAAGCACAGCGCCGATGAACATCTGAAAGCAAGCGGATTGAAATACACCATTGTCCGGCCGGGAGCTTTAACCGACGACGCTGCATCAGGGAAGATCCAGGCAGCTGAAAAAATCCAAGACCGAAATACGGATATCTCACGTGAAAACGTCGCAAAAGTCCTCGTGGAATCGTTAAACATGGAAAATCTTCATTATAAAACGTTTGAGATCTTGAACGGTGACGTAGAAATTCACACCGCATTGAAGAATTTATAAAAAGGGTGGCCATTGGCCATCCCTTTTTTAGTTCTATCCATTATACCTGATACAATGATCTTGGTTCATCGATTCAAAGTTCCGGAACTCTCCTGGGTTCCATCCGTTCTGCAACGCATAACGGTCGGATTCAAAAAGGCCGCCAAAGCCTCCTCCAGTAGATCCTCCACCCGGAAAGCCCCCTGGCATTTGTCCCTGGCCCATTCTGCCCTGAGGACTTCCACCCTGCGCCCCTGGCATTTGACCGAACTGTCCAAATGGACTGCCTTGCGCGCCTTGACCCATTCCTCCAGGCAGACCGCCTTGGCCGCCAGGCATCTGGCCGATTTGTCCCATTGGTCCGCCTTGACCCATGCCGCCCGCTTGACCGCCTTGGCCCCCAAACATCTGGCCGAACTGTCCCATTGGTCCGCCTTGCTGTCCACTTTGACCACCCTGCTGGGCACCTTGTGCGCCACCGGAAGCCTGACCGCCCTGCTGGCCCTGACCGCCGGAAAATTGGCCAATCATTTTTTGCAGCTCTTGCATTGAAGGAGGTTTTGCCTGCTGTCCTCCGTCTTTCTTTCCGCCACCGTCGCCAGAGTCCTTTTTCTCACCTTTTCCTCCATTGCCCCCATCCCCTTTAACCTTAGGAGGCGAATCGAGATTTTCAGCCTTTTGGATATCTTTAATGTTGGATTGATTCAACGTTAACTCGGGAAAACTCAGAAAAACAGCGGTGCCATTATTCTTATCAACCTTAATGAGAAATACTTCCTTTTGGGCATTATTTGTATAGGTCAACTTCGTCCATTTATATAATTGAGGCTTTAAGTCATCCGCAGAATTCAGACGGGATTCACCCCAAAATGCAGCTGACTGATATGGATGAATGAACATTCTTCTCTCCCCTTGAAATGAAATTGGCATTCACCCATATCATATGCATGATACTTGCCCGGATGTGAAATGCGAATACGAAAAAACGCGTGGATCCAATAAGTGGAGCCACGCGTTTTTTATTTTATTAGCAATTTTCCGGTGAACCGGCATTCTTAGCCGTCCTGAAAGATGATCCACACCCGCAGGATGCGATGGCGTTTGGATTATCGATCGTGAAGCCGCCGCCCATCAAGGATTGTTTATAATCAATATTCGTTCCTTTAAGGATCGGGGCATCTTGTGAACTGACCAATACTTTTATTCCGTAATAGTCATGTTCGATATCGCCTTCTTTTTTCTCATGATCAAATCCCATTCCATAGGACAGGCCGCTGCAGCCTCCTCCATTGACAGATACCCGGATGTAGGAACCTTCTTCTTCATTTTCTTTAATCATGTCTTTTATATGAAAAGCTGCTGCTTCCGTAATATTGACAACTTGCTCTTGTTCCAAAAGAATGCACCTCCCAACAAGTTCTTTATTCTCAGTATATACCCTATGCTTTGAACTCTCAACAATCCTGTATTCTTTGAAAACATTTCTAAATCATTCCTTCTATATAGTTCTTTTTACCCTCATTTGATGTATAATAGATTCAACTAATAAGACAAAAGAACGATGAATATATCCTGGGGAGGAGGAAATTCAGTTGAGTGAAGTCACTCCATTTTTTGAAAGGAAGTTAGAATGCCCGCTTTGCAAACATTCTTTCAAAACGACAAAAATTCGGTCCCGCTTCATAAAGATAGAACGTCATGACAGTGATTTTTGCCCCGTTTATAATGATGAATCCGTCAATCCTTTATTGTACAACGTCCATGTGTGTCCATCATGCGGCTACTCCTATACCGATGAATTTCAAACTTTTTTTGTCCCCCTTATCAGGGAAGAGCTTGAAGAAAAAGTGGCCAAGCACTGGACTCCGCAGGATTTCGGCGGGAAGCGAACGATTGCCAAAGCAGTGAATGCCTACAAATTAGCCATTTACTGTGGAATGATCCGCCGGGAGAAAAAGGTCACAATTGCAGGGTTGTATTTACGCATCGCTTGGCTTTACCGCCTCGCCTCCATGCATGCAGAGGAAGCAAGATTTATGAAGCTGTCTGCTCTTGAATATTCGGAATCGTACTCCAATGATGATTTTTCCGGGACGCAAATGTCCGAAGTCCGCATTTTATATATGATTGCTGAACTTCAACGAAGATTGGGCAACCGTGATGCAGCCGTTTTATACTTCTCGAAAATCATCGAGAAACAGCAAAGCACCATGGATCGGAAAGTCGTCGATATGGCCAGGGAACGATGGCAGGAAATGCGTGAAACCATGAAGACGGCACTATAGATTTGCATAAAGAAAGGGGAGCCCGGCTAAGCGGACTCCCCTTTTATATTAAAACATCGGATTTTCTTCTAAAAATTGATAGATTTCATCCACTAAAGCCTTAGGTGTATCTGCACTGACCACTTCGCCATTGACTAGCGCATAAAAGGATGCAGCACATTTCCCGCAATACCCAAGACACCCGTATTCAACGATATCCAGATTAGGATCGCGCTCCAATATTTCTAAAGCTTCCTGAGCACCGCTCGCTAAGTTGCTGATGCAAAATTCAATTATAGGCTTCACTAGCAATCACCTCTCTACTAATTGATAATCCTACATCTTTTCCATTCTTTCGTCAATGAAACCCGCTCCAGCCAATTGTATGTCAGATTATCGAGATTTTTGCCTATTTCTGTTGTGAATCTGCCCATATTTCGATATACTTTTTATGAAATTACTATAGGGAAATACAATTTCCTGCGTATTAGACATCATATTGAAAATGCTTTCTTTGCAAAACACCATCATACTAGCGCATAAGTCGATAGCAAAAGAGGAGAAATATTTATGAAAAAACTAGTCCTGCTTGGCGGCGGATACGGTAATATGCGAGTGCTGCTCAGGCTTCTTCCAAACCAGTTGCCCGAAGATGTTTCCATTACTTTAATTGATAAAGTTCCTTATCACTGTTTAAAGACCGAATATTATGCCCTTGCTGCAGGTACCATTTCGGATCACCATATCCGGGTGTCCTTCCCTGAGCATCCAAGACTTTCCATCAAATATGGAGAAGTCACAAAGGTTTCCACGGATGAGAAATTAGTTTATCTAAAAGATGATGAAGCTGTCTCTTACGACGATTTAGTCATTGGATTGGGCTGTGAGGATAAGTACCATAATGTGCCTGGTGCTGATGAATTTACTTACAGCATTCAATCCATTGAAAAATCAAGAGCTACGTACCATACGCTGAATAATCTTCCTGCTAAGTCTGTTGTTGGGATCGTCGGTGCTGGCCTTAGCGGCGTTGAGCTGGCAAGTGAGCTTCGCGAAAGCCGTCCGGATTTGAATATTAAACTATTCGACCGCGGAAATGTGATCTTATCTGCTTTCCCGGAACGTTTAAGCAAATATGTACAAGGCTGGTTTGAAGAACACGGTGTAGAAATCGTCAACAATGCGAACATTACGAAAGTCGAGCCGAACATTGTCTACAATCATGATGACCCAATCCTGTGTGATGCCATTGTATGGACAGCAGGGATCCAGCCAGTCGGCATTGTCCGTGATATGGAAGTAGAAAAGGATTCATCCGGAAGAGTCGTCCTATCCAAATATCACTCTCTTCCAAACGATGATCATGTATATGTGGTCGGTGACTGTGCAAGCCTCCCTCATGCTCCGAGTGCACAGCTTGCAGAGGGCCAGGCAGAACAGATTGTACAAGTCCTGATGAAACGCTGGAATAACGAAGAACTTCCAGAAGAACTCCCGCAAATCAAAGTAAAAGGCGTCCTTGGATCCCTTGGAAAGAAACAAGGATTCGGCCTATTGAATGGACGAGGAGTAACAGGCCGTGTAGCCCGCCTGTTGAAGTCCGGCATCCTGTGGATGTACAAGTACCATAATGGATGAAAAATGAAAAAAGCTGAGCCCCCATCCCAGGGAGGCTCGGCTTTTTCATTTTGATTTATTAAAAGAATCTTACCCTGCCGTATATCCGTATTTCTCGAATTCCGAATAGACCATTTTCAATTTAGGGTTTCCTTCTCCGATAATGGCTCCTTCAACAAGGACGACAGGATAGAACATATCTTCCTCGATCACCCTCGCAGCAAATGCTTTCACCACTTCTTCTTCAGGTGGATTAAAAATATCAATATAGCGGATTATGAAAGTCTGATTTGGATACTTTCTCGCCAATGCCGCTTCCAGCCATTCATATGTCTCTTTTGATGAAGGCAGATTTACGCAGCTTGCACAGATCTGATCTGTGCCATACACTTGAATTTCGACCTCTTTTCTCATCCCAGCCCCTCCTTTTCATCCTTATTGTACAAAAAAAATGAAATTTTCTAAACTGTGAAAAGCTCCCAGCCCAATTACAATATCCATGGATAGATTTTTTTCTCTCATGTTATTATAATAGGAGTATGGAAAGGAGTCGATAGACATGTCTGAAGAAATGATGAAGGAACAAGTCCAAGAAGTACTAGATAAATTGCGTCCATTCTTATTGCGCGACGGCGGTGACTGTGAACTGGTCGACGTGGATGAAGGAATCGTAAAACTTCGTTTATTGGGTGCATGCGGAAGCTGCCCTAGTTCTACCATTACATTAAAAGCAGGTATTGAACGTGCATTGCTGGAAGAAGTTCCAGGAGTTGTGGAAGTAGAACAAGTATTCTAATCAATCAATCTTAAATAGTTTAGCGGATGGCTTTTACGCCATCCGCTTTTTTATTTCATCCATTCTTTATTGACGAGCGTCTTTGGATTTTTTCCATCCAGTACGTTTGCGATATTCTCTACACATAGCTCCATCATGGTCATCCTTGTCTCGACTGACGAGCTTCCGATATGTGGAAGGGCAAGGACATTAGGAAGGGATAGCAGCGGATGGTCTTGGCTGATCGGTTCATGGGTGAATACATCCAAACCGGCACCTGCAATTTCCCCTTCTTCTAATGCTTTGAGCAAAGCATCTTCATCAACGATCGGCCCCCGTGCTGCATTAATAAAGTAAGCGGAGGATTTCATCTTGGAAAAAGCGTCTGCATTGAATGCACCTTTTGTTTCCGGTGTCAAAGGCGCGAGACAAACAATGAAATCAGAAGAGGACAACAATTCCTCAAACTCAACATAGGAAGCCCCAAGCTGATTTTCTGCTTCTTTCTTTCGGCTTCTATTGTGATAAAGAATCTCCATGTTAAATCCCTTTGCACGTCTTGCAACGGCTTCCCCTATACTTCCCATTCCATAAATCCCAATGGTCTTGCCGTAAATATCCCCGCCAGCAAGAAGCAATGGAGACCAGCTTTTCCATTTCCCTTCTTTCACGAACTGGGCAGCTTCTCCAATCCTTCTGGCTGTTCCCATCAACAAGGCAAAAGTAAGATCGGCCGTTGTTTCGGTTAAGACATCAGGAGTATTGCAAACGGCAACTCCACGCTCTGTGGCTTCCTGGATGTCTATATTATCAAAGCCGACAGCTAAATTGGCGACCACTTTTAACTTGCTCGCTCCTTGGAGCAATTCTGCATCAATCTTATCTGACAACATGGTCAAAAGGGCATCTGCCTCTTTCGACTGTTCAATGATCCATTCCCTTGGAGCACTTGCTTCTTCTGAGTCCCACATGGAAACTTGATAATTATCCTGTAAGGCAGCAATGGCTTCTGCCGGCAATTTACGTGTAATCACTATTCTTTTCATGGCTGATTCCCTTCCTTGTTTTTCTATTATTTTACCATAATGAAGGAAATGCCGTTAAATTCAACTATTTCTTCAGCCACTGAATTTCCGGGATCGCCATTTTTTTGAGTGGAACGTCGGCAATGCGATAAAAATTCCCTAAAAATGCTTCATATTCCCTCGACGTTTTTATCATTCTCTCCAACTTGTCTTCTAATTGCTTTTGAGTCTGTTCAGAAGAAGCTGTGAAATAATCTTCTATGCACTCAAAATAGTGGATCGGAAATAGCAGTCTTGCATAAATCAATCTCCATGAAAAAGCACTCAGCGGGGAGACTGATTCGTATTCTTGCAAAAATGATCGGATATCCGGCTGAAACGTTCGTTTCTGACTGAAATACCTTTCCCTTATCCACTCCGAAATGTCTCGGGAGGCATGATCAAAAACCCAGTCAAACGGATCTTTTATACAAACCTCAGATCCCCATGTCCCTTCATGGAATCGGACATGGCACACCGTTCCCGCATCTGAATCCCTTGTTTCTTCATCCATCTCTGTATCGACAAGATATTGAATGGCATTCTCCGCGAGACCCATATAGTATGGATACGATTCAATGAAAATCCTGCTGAATTCCCGGTCCGGACGCTCCATCAAATAATTGTTCCATACCCCTTCCATTTGATCGAGCCGCTTTTCCCAAAGCGACTTCCATTCACCTATTCGGCTGCAGCTCTTGATGACCTTATCAATGCTCCTCCCCCGATCATGGAATCTTGCAAGCTTTCTGCCAAGCTTCAAGGAAGGAACAACTGGATGTGGAGCATTTCCTAGAACGACATAATCCACTTCATTTTCTGTTACGAGAAATTTCTCATTCGTACTCGGAACAAACCTGGAAACATACCTGTCCCCTTCCTTGCTCAGATGCTCGGACATCTCATATAATTCAACAAGCGTGTCTTCTTCTACATGCGTCACCGGTACCACCGTATACAAAACCCCGCCTGAAATGTATCTCATTTGATTTCTGACCATGTAAGACTGCTCCGGCTGTATCCCAAAATGCTTCTGAAGAATATCGGACATCATGTCATTCCTCTCTTCACAGTTCTTTATTTCTATTTATATGTGGCGTTCTAATCTTCTTGATGAGAAATGTGAATAATTAGAGGATATTAGGAAATAAAATTGAAATGATAGGTAGTGGTTCTATACATCTTGGACAAATTCATACCTTTGAAATACAAATACTTATAGAAAAGGTGACGGATATGAGCGGAAAAAATGCAATGAGCATGTCTGAACAAACTGCAAGAAAGTGGCTTCTAGAACGTGGAGTGGAGATCAAGGACATCGCTGAATTGGTCATGTTTCTGCAGCATAAATATCATGATGATCTGCAAATTGAGGAATGCATCGATAATATCGAACGCGTCCTTTCAAAACGCGAGGTTCAAAATGCCATTTTGACAGGCATCCAGTTGGACATCCTTGCAGAAAAAGGCATGCTTGAAGAGCCCCTTCAATCCATTATCGAAGCCGATGAAGGATTGTATGGAGTGGATGAAATCCTGGCATTTTCCATTGTGAATGTTTATGGTTCCATCGGATTCACCAATTATGGATATGTGGATAAGTTGAAGCCGGGGATCCTGAAAGACTTAAATGATAAATCCAGCGGCAAATGCCACACGTTCCTCGATGATATCGTCGGGGCTATCGCAGCAGCAGCGTCCAGCAGGCTTGCCCATCGTACGGAAAAAGCCGAATAGTATTGCACAGAACAAAAGCGTAAGCGCCTCGATCAGCCCCGACCAGCATAAGACGGAACTCGAAGGAAATCCTGATTTCCGTAGAGGTGCGGCTTATGACTCGAGGGGCTAGGCGCTGGAGCTGGACGTCGACTACCTTGTATGAACTATCCACAAGGTAATATTTTATAATTTCTGAGACAACAAAAAAGGTATAATCCACTTCACCAAGAGGATTATACCTTTTCATTTCGCTTAAATATCCCAATCAGATAAGCTGTTCACTGTATATGTCGGCTGCTTGCCATATGTTTTTAAATCTTCCGCAGAAGTAACTCCTGTATGGACAAGCAGGGTATCCAATCCCGCATTCATGCCGGCAAGGATATCTGTGTGGTAGTTGTCCCCCACCATGAGCGTCTGCTCTTTCGGAACCCCTAAAACTTCCTGCGCCTGTTCCATGATGATGGATTCCGGCTTCCCGATGAAGATCGGCTCCGTTTGCGTGGAGACTGTTATCACGCTTGTCAGTGAACCGTTCCCCGGAAGCAGGCCTCGCTCGGTCGGGATGGCGATATCCCCATTTGTGGAAATAAAAGTAGCGCCATTTCTTACCCCGAGACAAGCCAATGCCAATTTCTCGTAGGAGATCGAGCGATCGATGCCTACCACTACAAAATCAGGCTTCTCATCCACCAAGCTCAATCCTCGTTCTTCAAGCGCCGTGCGGATTCCTTCCTCTCCAATCACATAAATGGACGCATCGTTCTTTTTTTCAAAAATGTAATTCGCCGTTGCCATAGAAGTGGTAAATACTTGTTCAGGCTCTGCCGGAATATCAAAATCCCTGAGCTTCGCTGCCACTTGATCTGGCCGTCTTGAAGAATTATTGGTCACAAATAAATATGGAATTCCCTTTTGATTGAGGCGATGCACAAAATCCCCGGCTTCCTCAATTTTTTCTTTCCCTCTATACATCGTTCCGTCAAGATCGATTAAATATCCTTTATATTCTTTCATAATCCTCTTCCCTTTCACACGTTGTCATAAAGAAAATGTACCCGAACCAAAAAAATTTATCCTATTTCCGCAAATGAAAAAACGCTTTCATTAAAGAAAGCGTCAGTTTTTGAAGGCTGATACTGGACCCAGTTCATTGGTAAGATAGCTTCGAACGCAATCAGCGAAATTTTGAAGGGATGAAAACTCTTTGGTGAAAATCCGCTCAACTTTCTCATGGTCCATATCGGTATATTGCTGTACAAGCATTTTGCGGCATCCTACAACTTTTACCAAGCCATCCTGCATATCCTTTGTAATAACTTTTTCATCTTCTAGGATGTCGACAATATCTTCATAGCTACCCGGGTCGCGCATGATGAACCCATCAATCATGGAATTCCCTGCATCCAGGATACATTCGATGATCGTATGCGCTGCTCTTTCAAATGCAGCCTTTTCAATTTCACTGCTGCTATTTTTCACTTGTTCAAACAATCCAAGCTGTTTTTCCATATAAATCAATGTATGTTCAATATGTTCCCGATCGACAAAATACACTGCAAGCACCCTTCCTTTTCAATTGCTTCCATCCGTATTTTATCATAAATTGCCCGCGTATTCTTCTCCTACTCCTTTTCCGGCAAATTTGTTAAGATGAAATGAGAAATGTGAAAAAGGAGCGAACAAGTATGTCAGAACGATTTTATCTATATGATGATCTTGAAAATACGAAGACACGGTTCGTCAGCTTCATGGGCGAAAACCAGCGATTTGATTTGGCAATCGTACGAAGTGAACGCCATTATGGCAAGCAGCTGGTCCTGGATATGCAAGGCAGTCGATTTGCCATTCTCGGAGCTGACGATTTAGAGGAAGAAGGCTACTTGGAACATGTTTTTAACATGAGTGAGGAAGAAGCAGGTGAATTAAAGGAATTTTTATCTGAGTTCATCTGTTAACGGATATGTATGATAAAGAAATGCCCTCCGTATAATATAGTCAAGGAAACGGAGGGCTGCATCATGAACGATGAAAGAGATCCAGGAATGGACAAAGAAGAAGAAAAATACTCGGATTTTTCCAATGTAGAAACACAGAGGAACTTCCTCGTTCCCGAAATCACTCCTGAAGGGCCTTATGGAGCTCCGCGCGGGAAATACACCCCTGTCGAAAATAAATCCACCCCATGGAGAGAAGGGCAGCGCTACTACAGTGCATTCAATTATGAATTCAAATCTCTCCATCAGGATATCCCGAGACAGGAACCGGGGGCACATCCCACTCATGACGATCCGGACCGGAATGAAGAACCGCCGTATACGGAAAATGAATGAACGCTGTCTAAAAACAGAAAACGAGCCCAAACTGTGCAGTCGGCTCGTTTTTTAATTGCTTATGCTTTCTTGGCGTTTACTTTCTTAGCTACAAAATATGCACATCCGAAGTTGCAGTATTCATAAAGATAATCGTTCAATGTACCGATTTTGGTATCGTAGCTTGCCTTTTGGTTTTGATCATCGAAAAAGCCTTTAAGCCTTAATTGACCATAGCCCCAATCCCCGACAATATAATCATATTTAGTCAAAATTTCACTGTAGCGATTGCGGAAAGCCTCTTCATTGAATCCTTCGCGGAATTCATGCTCAATTTCATAGCAGTGATTATTGATGCAAATCATTGCTTCACCCACCTTCAAATTTGCTCTTACTATAAATTATAACTGATTCCCCATCAATTACTAAGCAAAATTCATAAAACAGTGGCCATTCTAGTAAATGAGGGGGTGTTACAATTGAGGAAGAATACCATCGTCGCCTCCATTTTAGGTGTTGCTCTTTTAAGTGCCTGTCAAAATAAAGCTGCTGATGACAATCACTTATTCCACGACAACGGCAATACCATCAATGTGAGTGACCGACCTGAACTATACAACGAAAACCTTGCGAATAACAAGAGCAAGCATGCCGAGAACTTCGGCTATGTGCGCCAGCAAAAAAGTCCGATCATGAATGAGGGCATCAACTATCAGGAGATATACGCCGTCAATCGTGAGAAAACTGCAGATACGATCAGTAAAATGGCTGTCGGCACCCTGCCGAAAGTGCATGACTGCTCTACACTTGTAACGGATCACGAGGTGCTAATCGCCTACAAAACGGATGCCGAGGGCAAGAAAGAAAGAAATGACGTGGCTGACCAAGTCAAAAAGACGGCACTATCTGTCGTTCCAGGCTGGTATCACGTGTATGTCACGGACGATCCTACGCTGATGCGGAATGTGGAAAATATCGCATCCATGGATTCCAACATGGCCAATGTCCATGACGTCATCCGCGATACAGCAAATTTGATGTTGAAGCGATCCCCTCAAGGACATATCCTTAGCAAGGGCGTCAACGAAAACAATGAAATGATCGGAGAAAGGAACGACCTCACCGATTCAGACGAATACAACCAAAAAAGCAAGCAAGGTGCCGGCACCAAAAGTATGATGGATTAAAGAGAAAAGCGGAAGCGCCTGTTAAGAGGCGCCGAGGTTGGACTGAAGCACCACGAGATAAAGGAAACACGGAGAGCGTAGCGATCCGATGTTGACTTATCGTAAGTGTGCTGAAGGAAACCTCCCAGCCTCTAGGCGCTGGAGCTGGACACCGCCCGAATTTTGTCGAAGACAAAAAAATCCCCGAGATTATATTTTCTCGGGGATTTTTACATAATTATGCTTGCTGCTGCTGGATTTCTTTCTCGCCCATTTCCTGCTTCGCTTTTGTCGCAGCATTTACCTGCTCATCAGCATGGTAGGAAGAACGGACAAGCGGACCAGCTTCACAGTGGCTGAATCCTTTGCTCATGGCAATTTCCTTTAATTCAGCAAACTCATCTGGATGGTAGTATTTTTTAACTTTCAAGTGTTTTTTGGACGGCTGCAGATATTGGCCGATTGCCATGATATCTACATTATTCGCACGAAGATCATCCATTGTTTCGATGATTTCTTCTTTTGTTTCACCAAGACCGACCATGATGCTTGATTTTGTCGGGATATCCGGCTGCATTTCTTTCGCACGGCGGAGGAATTCCAATGTACGGTCATAGGTGGCACGCGCACGGACACGCGGAGTCAAGCTGCGTACCGTTTCAATATTATGATTTAAAATATCAGGACGTGCATCCATGAGCATTTTCAGGTTCTCATAAACCCCACCCATATCGGAAGGAAGAACTTCGATGCTTGTAAAAGGATTTTTCCGGCGGATCGCGCGAACAGTTTCAGCAAAAACAGCTGCTCCACCGTCTTTTAAATCATCGCGGGCAACCGCAGTTACGACAACGTGCTTCAAATTCATCAATTGAACAGAATCAGCTACACGTTCAGGCTCTTCCCAATCAAGTTCAGTCGGTAGACCGGTTTTAACAGCACAGAAACGGCATGCACGGGTACATACATCTCCAAGAATCATGAATGTCGCTGTACGTCTTACAGCCCAGCATTCGTGGATGTTCGGACATTTTGCTTCCTCACACACAGTATGAAGATTATTTTCGCGCATCATTTTTTTTAGGCCAGTATAGTTTTCATTTGTGTTTAGCTTTATTTTTAACCAATCTGGTTTACGTAAATGTTCTTCTCTTTTGCTCATGCTTTCATCTCCGATCATAATCTGTTGTTTGGGCCAAGACAGCAATAGAGTCATCAAGAACCTCAGAACATTGAAAAAGCCGCTCCATTAGCTCAATTAGCTCAATGCTTCCTCAACAAACTGACCTTTCATTTATGTAAAGAAATCAGGTAAAAGGTCTTCCTACACATGTCACTTTAACATACTAAAACTGCATAGACAAGCTTCGAATATTACCATTACCATTAATTGATATTTATGAAAATACGCTGTCATCGCCAAACTATATACATGCTGCTGCATGAGGAGGAGACCCTTTTGAGAACTGTACTGATCCTTATTATTCTTTTGGCAGGGTTCCTGCCGTCGATGGCTTCTGCAAAAGAAAGCGATGCAGATATTTATAAGGAAAGAATGGCATTGTATCGAAAAATGGATGTGTTGACACAGATCCCTTGGTATTACTATGCCGCCATCGATCAATATGAGAGAAGCGTCCGCTCTGTGAGAAGGGATCTGCCAAAAGCTGATGGATTGACAGCCATCTATATAAAAAATCAAGAATGGGCGGGTTATCTCAATCCGAATCCTGATGCAAAAGATCTTTTATCCATCACGATTTTCAATGGAAAAGGTGTGGATGGAAACGGGGATGGGGTTGCAGATATGACTACAGGAGAAGATGTACTATTTGCCATGGCACAATTCCTGCAGCCTTACGGATCGGATGAAGAGAATTTCCGGATCGCACTCTGGGATTACTATAAAAGAGATAAGGCTGTAAGCTTAATCATGGAGAAAGCGCAGCTTTACAAAACGTTTGGAAAATTGGATTTAGACGAAAAAGCATTTCCTCTCCCTTCCCGTTTTAATTACAGCTTCAAGAATACATGGGGTGATGCACGAGGCTGGGGCGGCAGACGTATCCATGAAGGCACGGATATATTTGCAGACTATGGGGTCCCTGTCCGTTCTACGTGCTACGGGATCATTGAAATGAAAGGCTGGAACAAATACGGAGGCTGGCGGCTCGGTATCCGGGATATCAATAATACCTACCACTACTTTGCCCATTTAAGCGGATTTGCCAAAGACCTGCAAGTAGGGGCAGTAGTGAAGCCTGGGCAGTTGATTGGGGGGGTCGGAAGCTCAGGATACGGGCCTCCAGGTACATCAGGCAAATTCCCTCCACATCTCCATTATGGGATGTATAAAGACAATGGACTGATCGAATGGTCGTTCGATCCATATCCTTACCTGCGGATTTGGGAGCGGAATAACTAAGAGTGGAGCCTCTAGCCGGTGGAACTGGACAGCACTTCTAAATAAACAAAAACCGGTCCCTATTCAAGGACCGGTTTTGTTCTTTTCTTATAAAGAAGATTTTGAGGCTTTAGCTTTTCGGACTGCATGGAGAATGCTCGCTCCCAGTCCTCCCCAAATGATTACCATACCGATGATCATCATGACTACTGCTGATGCGTCCATTAGCTTGAAACCTCCTTATCTGATGCCGGAACTTCAATTTTGCTGCCCGGCCAGGATTTTCTTGAAATCAGTACCGCAACGAGGATAGCGCCAAGTGCTACAGACCATCCATAATTGAATAAGAAGTCTGCTGGGTAGTCGCCATATCCATTTACAATACGTTCTTTGAATTTACCGTACATCATGTAGCCCAAAACAATTGGGGTAATGACTGATAGACAGATTTTCCACCAGGCACCGAGTTTGATGTCAGAGATCGCATCTGCATGCTGCTTCAATGGATTTAGCTGCTTCACGAACCATGCGAAGAAGACAACTTCGAACAACCCTGCTAATGCAACACCGAATTGGTTGATGAATTCATCTGTTACATCAAGGAAGTTCAATCCCCCTTGAGTGGCAAAGAATAATGAAATCAAAGCGGACAATCCGCCGCCGACTGAAACAGCCAATTTACGGGATACATTGAATTTCTCCTGAACCCCTGCAATGAATGTTTCGACGATTGAAATTAATGAAGATAAACCTGCAAGTACTAAACAGAAGAAGAATAAGAATCCAAACAATCCATTTAGTGCAGGGAATTGGTTGATGATTTCAGGGAAAACGGCAAATGCCAGGATGACACCGCTGCTAACCACTTTATCGACTGGAACACCTTGTTGATGTGCCATGAAACCAAGAGCTGCGAACACTCCGATACCAGCTAATAATTCAACGCTGGAGTTTGCAAACCCTGTAATAAAGGCATTATTGGTGATATCTGATTTTTTTGGAAGATAGCTTGAGTAGGTTACCATGATAGCGAATGCAATGGATAGCGAGAAGAAGATCTGTCCATATGCGGCCACCCATACCTGCGGCTTGGCAATCATGTCCCAATTTGGTTTGAAGAATGCATTCAATCCATCTACTGCGCCTTCAAGAGTCAACGCGCGAACAACAATAATCAAGAATAAAACAACAAGTGCTGGAATCATAATCTTGTTCGCTTTTTCGATACCTTTCTTGACGCCTGCAAATAGGATGGCTAATGTAACGACCCAAGTAATGATCAATGGGATGAGGACCCCAGGCACCAGGCTTCCGATTTCTCCTGCTTTTGCAACTTTCAAGTAGTCTGAAACCAGGAAATTGACTGTGTCTCCCTGTCCCCAGGAAAGTTTAAATGAAAATACTGAGTAAGACATTGCCCATGCAATGATGACGGAATAATAAGTCGAGATGACAAATGCAATGGCTACTTGCCACCAGCCCATCCATTCTGCACCGCGCCGTACACGTGCAAAGGATAACGGAGCTGATCCACGATGCTTGTGCCCGATGGTAAATTCAAGAATCAAAAGCGGAATCCCCGCAGTTAAAAGGGCAAATAAGTACGGAAGAAAGAATGCCCCTCCACCATTGTCATATGCTGTTCCTGGAAAACGCCAGATATTTCCTAAACCTACTGCCGAGCCGATTGCTGCAAGGACAAAGCCGGCCCTTGTACCCCACTGTGGACGATTATCCATCATATTCCCCCCTGTTTTATCCTCCAACTCAAGTACCAAAGAATTGGAATTTTTTATATTGTCTGATTATTTAATATAATCTAAAATCAAGTATATATGCATTTAAAATGCTTGTCAAAACAATATTTAAAATTTTTTCAGGATAATACGGAAACAGGAAATTCACTGGTTTTTACTATATTAATCAGTTAAAGGGCCATTTGGAAATTATTGCAGGCATAATAAAAAGGCCAAATAGGCCTCCTTATCTCTGAATTCTTATTAGTTCCTATGACCCAGGCAGTTGAATGGAAGGATTGGCTTTTCCATTTCCGTTATAATACTGCGGGACTTTGCCAGGGAAAAGGGTGAAGCCTATCGGGATATTTTGTTCATACTTGGTCATCTTTGTCGCAAATGGGATGATCATCTGGACATTGACTTCCACATGGACATAGAAATATATGAAGGTATTGTTAATCCCCCGGTCCTGGATATTATATTTTATATCAGTCTCTACATCACCGATTGCATGGAAGCGGATGGGGATCTTTGGCCCGAGGTTCCCAAGAAGAGCATTATTCGTCGCCTGGCCCAAGGGCACCAGGTAGACGATTCCTTGCTTTTTAGCCGTCTCCTCTTTATCTATTTCCACATCTGTCAGCGTATCAAGGACTGACAGATTCCCCTTCTCTGCTTCTTTAAGATTTTCTTGAACAAGGGTTTGCGTTTGTTCCAAAACCGTATTCATGACCTTTGTGTTGAAATTGATGATGGGCATCCCGTCTGAACTGCCGCTCGGGATGGATTCAATTAAATCTTCTCCCATCAGACTGGCGACTTTTTTATTGATGGCTTTGCTGATGACCAGCGCGGCGATTTTTTTCGTTTCAGATTCCGCGTACTTGGTGAGAGTAGGTTTCAGCCCGGCATTGACGATCCATAATCCTGCCACCGTAGAAAAAATGAAGAAGACAAATGTAAGTAGAAAAACATACCGGGTTGGAAGCGGTCCTGCCCGCCGGGGTTTGACACTATGGAATTTAGCCACAAAAAATTCCCCCTTTACAAGCTATATCTATGCTTGAACAGGAGGAATTAACGCAAGAAATTATTTCGCTACCGGACTTTTCCAATCCACATCGCAGCTATGGATCATGACATCCAATTCTATTTTCAGATCAATCTCATAAGGCTCCTGAAGTTCACGGCCATTTTCTTCAATAATTCTAATAACAGGCCTTTCAGTCAAACTAGGGTTCTGTTTCGATACAATCCCTTTTCTGGAATCATTCAAAAGGACAGTTATGCCATTCGGATAGATCGTGACCGACCTGCGGAAAGCATCAACAATTTCAGGCTCGAACAATGTGCCGGAACCTGCATATAAAACCTCCAGTCCCTCATGAGGGAGAAGGGCACCCCTATATACCCTGTTGGAAGTGACGGCATCAAAAACATCCGCTACGGCGATGATTTTGGCATATTCGTGCATTTCCTTGCCGTTCAATCCCCTTGGATAGCCTGATCCATCCAGCCGCTCATGGTGCTGGAATGCGCAGTGGGCAACTAAAAGGGGAACTGTATGGAGCTGCCTTAAAATATCGAATCCAAAATCAGTATGTTTTTTGACGACTTCAAATTCGTCCCCTGTAAGCTTTCCGGGCTTCATAAGAATATCTTCAGGCACCATCATCTTTCCTACGTCATGAAGGATCGCGCCAAGTCCGATGGTTTCCAAACTCTTGCTTGAATAACCCATTTCCATGGCCACCGCAAGCGTGTAGAGGGTGACATTGAACGAATGCTGAAAAATATACGAATCATATATATACACATCTGTTAAAATCGTGAGAAGGTCCCGGTTCCCTTTGATTTCATCCAAAAGACCCTTGATGATGTCCTTGAATATTTTAGAATTCTGGTCCAGCAAAAAGCTTCTTTTTGACTTGTTTTCTGCCTGCATATCTGTAAAAGCTGCTTCTACCGTCTGGATTGCTTTATGCTTGACGGAAGCGGGGATTGTGTCCTTGACTTTAATCCCTGCGGATAAAGAGTCTTCAATATAGACATATTTGATATCGAGTTCAATCAAACGTTTAATCAAAGAGATCTTCAATTCTACTTTTTCCTGCAGCAGTACTTGTCCTACTTGGTTGTACACTGCACTAGCCAAAATCATGCCAGGTTCTAACGACCTTGTGGATATAAGCCTCATAGGATTCTCCTAATCTATAATCTTTGAAAGTTTTTCTTTTTCCGACATTATTTTCTAGTTTCTCATTATATAGAATTTAAGAATTTTTTCAAGGTGAATTAGTCTTATTTTACGTCAAACGGTACATAAACAAAAAAAGTATACTCCTCGCACGACATGAGGAATATACCTTTTTTGGCCGCTACAGCATAAGAAGCAATGCATCCTTTCCAAGCATCCCCGGGGTAATCCCGGCATCCAAGGCTTCATGAGTGACCGATTCCAGAGGAGCCTCAAGGAGCTCGTCAATAGTTTTGACCCCGACAGCGCGTCCCGCCAATATTTTGCGGTCCTTAAGCCTCTCATTCAACAGCCCCACATCAAGGGCGCCGCACATAATATAGCCCCTTTCACTCGTCACGACGAGCAAAGTGGTCTTCGGGAGTTCCACGGAAATTGCCAGGAAAGTGAAGCCTTCTATGTCTACAGGCGTTAAAGAAACCACGTTCCCCAACTCCTTTCATACCCATTTGTATGAAAAAGCCAGGCTGTAAGTGACTCAGTCTGCCTGCTTCTTAAGCTTCCATGCCATGATATCTCTTAAGAATTCGGGAAAGAAATATTCTTTATGTTCAGCCCGTTGAATATCAGGGAAGAATTTGCCGAAAGTAAACATATCTGTTGTGGCTAGCCGGTACGATTGAACGGGGTCAAGCGTTATGCCATTTATCATGATTTTCTTGAAATGAGGATCGAAACGGATTCCATTGTAATGGAACATCCCCATCTTTTTCCCTCTGAATCCCAGCCCTTTCACATCCATTTGAATTAAATCAGGATTGCATGACTGCTTGATGATTTCCTTCAGCTCCGCACCCTTTACGGTAATGACGCATGGGTTGATTGGGTGTGGCAGGCACTTCAGCAATTCATATTCCGTCACATTCCCTTCTCCTAATCCCTCCAGGACAAGACCGGCATTCAGCATGGTGCAATCTGCCTTGCACCATTCATGAAGGGCATCACAAAGCATCTGGGGCAATTCCGCCGGAGTAAACCAGTCAGTATCGATTCGCTGATTCAGGTGGACGACTGTTTTCTGCAGCATTGTTTCTCCTTTTGACCAGTAAGGATCCACATCGTGTGGCGGGAAGGATTCTATTTCAGCATCCTTAGTTATGATTCGTCTGCTGTCCGTGTCAAATTCCAGCTTGATGTGGCCCGCATGCCTGCCATGTTTCCCTGCAGCACCCAATAATGTTTTGCCCACAAGCTTACCTTGTTCCAAAAGATGATGTGTATGGCCGCCAAGAATTAAGTCAATCTCAGGGCACATTTTGGCAAGCTGTTCATCTTCGTAAATCCCTAAATGCGAAAGGACGATAATGACATCTGCTTCTTTTTTCAACCTCTCAATCTGCCGTTCCAGTTCTTTTAAAGGATCTTTAATATCCCAGCCAAGGAGGTCATAGAAAGTGTCATAGTAGGCTGTGGCTCCTGTGACACCTATCTTCACGCCGCCCTTTGTCTTATATATTTTATACGGCAGAGCCCAATCGGGTCGTTTCCCATCCTTGTAAAAAAGGTTCGCTGCAATCACTTCAAAGTGCGCCTCGTTGTAAAGGGAATCCAGATCCCCGAATGCAAAAGTGATCCCTTCGTTATTTCCGATTGTTGCTGCTGTGTATTTCGAGTCATTCAGCAAAGCCATATTTTCTTTCCCTCTGCTCGCTTCTGTTAATGGATGCCATCGATCGCAGAAATCGCCGATATCAAAGAGAAGCATTTCTTCCCCCGTTTTTTCATGCTCCTCCCTGCGTTCCGCGAGATATTGTTTGATATCCGTCCAGTTCTCAAAGTGGCTGTGGATATCATTCGTATGATAAATATGGATTGTTTCCTTCATAGATGCGTCACCCCTCTGTCACCCTGAGAGCCCTTGAAGGATCAATCGTATTCCTGCAATGATCAGGATGATCCTTAAAAGGTTCACCAAAGTCTTGGATGAAAATTTTGTATTTAAATAGACCCCTAATTTTGCCCCGACCCAAGCGCCCGGTATCAAAGCAGAGGCAAAGATCCAATCGATGTTCCCCATACTGATATGGGCAATGGAGCTTGTCACGGAAGATAAGAAGACCATGAACATTGAGGTCGCAATGGCCACGTGGGCAGGAAATAAAAAGATCAAGATCATGGCAGGAACCATCAAGGAGCCGCCGCCGATGCCAAACAGACCAGAAAGAAGTCCGACCGCAAAGCTGATCATAATCCCAATTATGGGGCTGAACCCATACGTATGTATATTCCCTTGTGGATCTGTATAAGTCTTTTGAATTCCTGCATTTGGATTATGTTTAACCGGCTTGAAGTATTTCTTCACCATCAGCAGAACGGAAACAAACACCATAAAGAAACCGAAATAAAGGCTGAAGCTGTGCAGATTTAAACTTTTATTGATCCATGCCCCCAATAGGCTTCCTGGTCCGCTTCCGATGAAAAATATCCATCCGCTCTTATAATCAATTGTTTTATGCTTCATATAGGATAAAGTTGAGGATAAACCGGTGAAAATCATCACTGCCAATGACGTCCCCACAATCACTTGTGGACTAGTTTCCGGGATGATGCCGGTATAGCTTCCAAAATAAATCAAGGAAGGAACGATGATGATTCCTCCGCCAAGCCCCACTAAAGAGCCCAGTGCCCCAGCTGCCAGGCCGATGAATAATAACACTATCCATTCCATACTCGTTTCTCTCCTCTTTCATACACCCCTAAATGGTCCATCTGAGAGATCAATCAAATATATCCAGCTGCCTTGACGCCAGCCCCTGATATTCGATATCCATCAATTCAATGAACTGTTTGGCGTTATCTGCAGCATCCCCGCCGGAGTTGTTGTTGAACAACACATAAAGATCCTTTGTCTGATTCTTAAGGACCCCGATATTATTCTTCCATTCAAGCAGTTCTTCTTTATTATATCGGTAAAGATACCTTACTTCCCGCCAATTGTCTCCGTTCGGCTTATTCCATCCATGAAAATTCCTGCCGTGCAGGCGGATGAGCGTTCTTTCAGGGTTTACTGCTTCAAGCACAGTCGGGACAGATCCTTCCCCGGCCTGTGGTTCATCACAGATGCTGTGAATCCAATTTTCATCGCGAATGAAGGCAAGCGTCCTTTCCCGGAATTCAGGACGATACCATGACTGATGACGGAACTCAATGGCACAAGGCATATCCCCCATCATTGACTTGCAATAGCGGATATAATCCACGTTTTCCTTTTTACAATCGAACCAAGGCGGAAATTGAAACAGCACCATCGCCAATTTTCCTGATTCATGGATCGGCCGTACAGAGTCGATGAATGCCTCGAACATATCCTTAACAGTCTCAAAAGGAATTTCTCCCCTTTGATGCCCCGTCATCCCCTGGTAGGCCTTTACGATGAATTGAAAAGATTCAGGAGTTTCCTTCAGCCATTTTTCAACATTTCTTTTTGGCTGCACAGCATAAAAGCTGGCATCAAGCTCCACAATCGGAAAATGCCCGCTGTATTCCTTCAATCGGTCCCTTTTATTCGTCAAGCCGGTATATAAAGAGTCATGGTCGCCCCATCCGGTCACTCCAACATAGATCACGCCAACCCCTCCTTGGGACTATGTTTTACCCCTATCTTATCAAAGAAAAACCCGCATTGCGAAAACCACAATGCGGACTTTTGGTATAAATGAATTATCCGATGGAACCTTCCATTTCGAACTTGATCAGGCGGTTCATTTCAACGGCATATTCCATTGGAAGTTCTTTTGTAAATGGCTCGATGAAGCCCATTACGATCATTTCCGTTGCTTCTTCTTCGGAAATTCCTCGGCTCATCAAGTAGAAAAGCTGTTCTTCTGATACTTTTGAAACTTTCGCTTCATGCTCCAATGAGATGTTGTCGTTCAAGATCTCATTGTAAGGGATCGTATCTGAAGTTGATTGATTATCCATGATTAATGTATCACACTCGATGTTGGAGCGGGCGCCGTCCGCTTTTCGTCCAAAATGAACGATACCGCGGTACGTTACTTTTCCGCCTTGTTTCGAAATGGATTTCGAAACAATGGTAGAAGAAGTATTCGGAGCCAAGTGAATCATTTTTGCACCTGCATCCTGATGCTGGCCTTTACCTGCCAAAGCAATGGATAGAGTCATACCTCTTGCGCCTTCACCTTTCAGGATGACCGCAGGGTATTTCATTGTTAATTTTGATCCGATGTTTCCATCGATCCATTCCATCGTTGCGTTCGCCTCACAGACTGCACGCTTTGTAACAAGGTTGAATACGTTGTTCGCCCAGTTCTGGATAGTCGTGTAGCGGCAATACGCATCTTTCTTGATGATGATTTCAACAACTGCAGAGTGCAGGGAGTTTGTCGTATAGACTGGTGCTGTACATCCTTCTACGTAATGCACATGAGCGCCTTCATCGACAATGATCAATGTACGCTCAAACTGACCCATGTTCTCAGAGTTGATTCGGAAATATGCTTGAAGCGGTGTATCCACTTTTACACCAGGTGGTACGTAGATGAATGATCCCCCTGACCAAACTGCTGAGTTAAGTGCAGCAAATTTGTTGTCTGTCGGCGGAATGACTTTTGCCCAGTGTTCACGGAAAATATCTTCGTTTTCTTTTAGGGCTGTGTCTGTATCTTTAAATACGATACCCATCTCTTCAAGATCTTCCTTCATGTTGTGGTAGACAACTTCGGATTCATATTGAGCAGAAACCCCTGCCAAATACTTTTGCTCTGCTTCAGGGATGCCGAGTTTATCAAATGTCTGTTTGATTTCTTCTGGCACTTCATCCCATGAACGCTCAGATTTCTCTGAAGGCTTCACGTAGTAAGTGATTTCATCAAACTTAAGTGCTGATAAGTCTCCACCCCATTGCGGCATGGACATATTATAAAAATGCTCCAATGATTTCAGACGGAAATCAAGCATCCATTGCGGCTCATTTTTCATACGGGAAATTTCTTCGACAATTTCACGAGTCAAGCCGCGCTTGGAGCGGAATACTGAAACGTCTTTATCATGAAAGCCATATTTGTAATCCCCGATTTCTGGCGCTTTCTTAGCCATAAATCATTCCTCCATTCAAGAGTAGAAACTCTTTATTCGTTTTCTTTCAACCCTTTTTCCATCGCCTTCCAGGCTAATGTCGCACATTTGATGCGGGCAGGGAATTTAGAAACCCCTTGAAGTGCTTCGATATCTCCAAGATCGATATCTTCATCATATTCTTTCCCCTGCATCATGTCTGAGAAGATTTCTGCCATTTTATATGCAGTTTCAACATCCTTGCCTTTGATGGCTTGCGTCATCATAGAGGCAGATGCCATGGAAATAGAGCAGCCTTCTCCGTCAAACTTAGCTTCTTCCACTTTTCCGTCCTTGACAGTCATCGTCAGATGGATCCGGTCTCCGCATGTGGGGTTGTTCATATCCACTGTGAGACTACCGTCTTCCAGGCTGCCTTTATTCCGCGGGTTTTTATAATGATCCATGATTACTTGGCGGTATAGAGCGTCTAAGTTATTAAAAGACATTGCTGAAATACTCCTTTGTTTTGACAAGCCCGTTTACAAGGCTGTCAATATCTTCTTCCGTATTGTAGAGGTAGAAGCTGGCCCTTGCAGTTGAAGAAACATCCAGCCATTTCATCAGCGGCTGTGCACAGTGATGTCCTGCACGGACAGCAATTCCTTCTGCATCCAATACAGTCGCTACATCATGCGGATGGACATCTGCCAGGTTGAATGTTATCAAACCTGCACGATTTTGCGGATTTTTAGGTCCGTAAATCGTCATCCCTTCAATCTCAGACATACGTTCCAAGGCATAAGCAGCTAATTTATGTTCATGCTTCTCGATTTCATCCAAGCCAATCTCCTGCAGAAAATCAATTGCGGCTCCAAGACCGATGGCTCCTGCAATGATCGGAGTCCCCCCTTCGAATTTCCAAGGGAGCTCCTTCCACGTGGATTCCTGGAGTCCGACGAAGTCGATCATTTCGCCGCCAAACTCCACTGGCTCCATTTTTTCAAGATGGTGCTTCTTGCCGTACATGACTCCAATGCCAGTAGGCCCGCCCATTTTGTGTCCTGAAAATGCCAGGAAGTCACAATCTAAATCCTGCACATCCACTTTTAAGTGTGGAGCACTCTGAGCCCCGTCAACCACCATGACCGCCCCATGTTCATGGGCGATTTTAGCGATTTCCTTAATCGGGTTCATGGTGCCAAGCACATTGGACACATGCATGATGGAGACGATTTTCGTATTGGATGTGATGGTTTTTCTGACATCTTCCAATGAAATCGTTCCATCCTCTTGAAGCGGAAGATATTTCAACGTTGCGCCAGTTTGCTTTGCAAGCTGCTGCCAAGGAATGATGTTGCTGTGATGTTCCATGTAAGAAATCACAATTTCATCGCCATCTTTGACATTTTCCCTTCCATAGCTGACGGCAATCGTATTGATGGAAGTCGTTGTCCCGCGTGTGAACACTACTTCTTCAGTCGATGAAGCGTTGATGAACTTCCTTACCTTTTCACGTGCCCCTTCATATCCATCAGTGGCACGCGTTCCAAGGGTATGGACACCGCGGTGTACATTTGAGTTGTATTGGCGGTAGTAGTTGTCGATTGCTTCAATTACCTGTATGGGCTTTTGGGAAGTTGCAGCACTGTCAAGGTATACAAGCTTATGTCCATTGACTTCCTGGTCGAGAATCGGAAATAATTTGCGAATCTCTTTAGCATTCATTATCTTACTTTCCTTTCGATGACCTCAACAAGCTGTTTTTTAACTCCTTCAATAGGAAGCTGATTGACGACAGGCGCAAGGAATCCGTGGATGATCAATCGTTCTGCTTCCACTTTCGCGATCCCGCGGCTCATTAGGTAGTAAAGTTGAACTGGGTCGACACGTCCGACTGATGCAGCATGACCAGCTGTTACATCATCTTCATCAATCAAAAGGATCGGGTTGGCATCGCCGCGTGCTTTTTCGCTAAGCATCAGTACGCGGGATTCCTGTTCTGCATTTGATTTAGAAGCGCCGTGCTCAATTTTTCCGATTCCATTAAAAATGGATGTAGCGGAGTCTTTTGATACGCCATGCTTCAAAATGTATCCTTCAGTGTTTTTACCGAAGTGTACAACTTTTGTTGTGAAGTTTTGGATTTGGGAACCTCTTCCCACAACAACAGTTTTTGTATCAGTATAAGAACCATCGCCAATTAAGTCAGTGACATTTTCAGAGATGGTATTTCCGTCATTCATCAAGCCAAGTGCCCAATCGATGCGGGCATCTCTTGCAGCAGTTCCACGGCGGTTAACATATGTTGTGAACCCTTTTGAAAGGGTGTCTACTGCACCGTAGGCAACTCTTGCATTCGCATTTGCGACTACTTCTGTCACGATGTTGGCAAGCCCATTTTCTACTTCCACAGTAGAAACATAGTTTTCCACATAAGTGACAGAGCTGTTGTCATCCGCTACAACCAATACGTGGTTGAATAAAGATACATCCTCTTGGTCGTGTACGTATACAGCTTGAATCGGCTCTTTCACTTCGACATTTTTAGGGACGTAAAGGAAAGCACCGCCATTTACCAATGCAGCATGCAAAGCAGTCAGTTTGTGCTCGTCTGCTTTTACTCCGTCTTTCATGAAGTATTTTTGGACAAGTTCACCGTGCTCTTTTACTGCTGAGAAAATATCAGTAAACACAACACCCTGAGCTTTCAATTCATCAGAAAGTGACAAATAAGCCGCAGAGTTGTTTCTTTGGATATATAAGTTTTGAGATGTATTTTCAAGGTCGATCAATGATTTTACCGTTTCAGGCAATTCATTCAATGAAGCGTATTTATCGCTTTTTACATAATGATTGCTGAATTGAGTAAGATTCCATTTATCGATTTTTGTTTTATCCGGTTTTGGCATTGGAAGTTCATTTGCTTTAGCCAATGCTTCTGTACGCAGGGTAGCGAACCATTCAGGTTCACCTTGCTCCTTTGAAAAGGAGCTTACGTACTCCTGATCTACTGGTAGTTTTGTATCCACTGTCATCTTTATCCCCCTAACGCTTACGCTTCTTGACCAACAGTTTCGTCTTCGATTCCTAGTTCTTGCTTGATCCAGTCGTAGCCTTCTGCTTCAAGGCGCTGTGCCAGCTCAGGACCACCTGATTTAACAACGCGTCCTTGCATCATAATGTGTACATGGTCTGGCGTAATATAGTTAAGCAGGCGCTGATAGTGAGTGATAATCAAGCAGCCAAAATCTTCTCCGCGCATTTCATTGATTCCTTTAGAAACGACTTTAAGTGCATCGATATCAAGACCGGAGTCAATTTCATCAAGGATGGCGATTTTTGGTTCAATCATCATTAATTGAAGAATTTCGTTGCGTTTTTTCTCACCGCCGGAGAAACCTTCATTCAAATAGCGTTGTGCCATGTCTTGATCCATTTCCAAGAAATCCATTTTTTCATCCATTTTGCGGATGAATTTCATCAAGGAGATTTCTTCTCCTTCTTCGCGTCGGCTGTTGATGGCGGAACGCAGGAAGTCCGCATTCGTTACACCGCTGATTTCGCTTGGGTATTGCATAGCAAGGAATAGTCCTGCTTGTGCACGCTCATCGACTTCCATTTCAAGGACGTCTTTTCCATCAAGCGTGATGCTTCCTTTTGTTACAGTGTATTTAGGGTGACCCATGATTGCAGAAGATAAAGTGGATTTACCAGTACCGTTCGGCCCCATGATTGCATGGATTTCTCCACCTTTTACTTCCAGGTTCACACCTTTTAGAATTTCTTTCCCCTCAATCTCTACGTGAAGGTCTTTGATTACTAAAGTTGAAGCTGCCATATTTATACCTCCGTTAACATCAAATAAGATTTGATTTTGAGTTTTCTATTCTCAATTTATTCTCATTACAATCTTATAACAAATGAAAAGTGATAGCAACTCTTTCACCCAATCCCCTTAAGGCAAAAACAGGGAGATGGAGATAAGCCTGTCCACCATAGGAATGGGGATTTCCCCACCCTGCTTCTTTCTATTCTAGGATAGGCGAAAGAGGCTGTCTTCATGTGCGATCCAAAAAGAATAGCCGGTGAAATAATCACCGGCTATTCTTGTTCTTTCCTTATTATATATTAGCGTGTACCTTGCGATCAATGTCTGCAACAATTCTTCTGCTTGCTACGTAATTGGCCTCTCTTCGCTTTTCTACTTGCATTCTGATATCATGCTTTCGTCTGTAGACTTCATAACCTACTCCGTGAGCGCTTTGCATCGCTTTTTCCATTTCAGTCGTGTAATCCAGTTTAAGAGAGTTAATGAGGAATCAATCCTTTCAATTTTTGTGCTTGCTGATTGTTACAAGGTAATGCTAACATCAATCGCTCTTCCTGCCAAAACCGATATAAAGGGATTAACAAGCAGGTGAAAGGAGGGGAATGGGTATGGTCGAATAATGATATCCCATTCTCCTTTTTCATCCCTTATTCTTCCCTATACTGGCTCATCCATCACATTATTGCTTTAATTGATTCAATTCGCCCATCGCCTCTTGAACAAGAGTCACTCCCTGGCTCATAGATGCACCGCCGCCGAATGCTGCTGTTACACCAATCGTCTCAAGGACTTCCTGTTCAGAGCATCCCTCGTCCAAGCAGCCTTTTGTATGATAGATGATGCAATATTCATCTTGGGAATACAGACTGATCCCCAATGCAATCAGCTGCTTTTGCTTCTTCGAAAGAGTTCCCTCTTTAAAGCATTCCTGTGTGAAGGCATTATACTGCTCTGCCAATTCAGGCATTTTCTCCGTGAAAACACCTAAACCTGCTTTGTAGTTATGAAGTGCATTTTCTGTGGAAGAATTATGTGAATTCATTTGCATACTAATCAGCTCCAATTATAGTTGTAGTCCTCGATAGTATGAATCTTTTCTAATGAGAGTATTCATTAAATGGAAGGGCTGGGTGGATAGGTAACACTACAGGTGACAGGCATGCCTCGGTTTTTGTCGAAAAAAGTCTCCAGGATGATATTCACCCTGGAGACTTCACTGATATTATTTACCTGACACCGGAACAACAGATCCATGCCATTCTTTTTTGATATAATCTTGGATTTCTTTTGAATGAAGGACATCAACCAATGTTTTGATGTTCTTTTTATTTTCATCACCTTTGCGTACTGCAATGACGTTTGCATACGGTGAATCTTTATCCTCCAAGGCAATCGTATCTTTTTGAGGATCGAGACCGACATCAATGGCATAGTTTGAGTTGATTACAACTGCATCGCCTTCCCCGTTTTTATATGCCTGCGGAAGGAAGGATGCTTCATATTGATAGTCAAACTTTAATTTCTTGGGATTATCCGTAATGTCTTTCACTGTTGCTGTAACCTTATCAACACCCGGCTTCAATTTGATCAAGCCTTTTTTCTCAAGCATTGCAAGGATTCTTCCATGGTCAGCGACTGAGCTGCTCATCAGGATTGTTGCACCTTTTGGTAGGTCATCCAGAGATTTATATTTCTTAGAATAGATGCCGATTGGTTCAATGTGAATTGCACCGGCATTAGCGAATTTATATCCGTGCTCTTTCATTTGTGATTTCAAGTATGGGATATGCTGAAAATAGTTGGCATCCAAATCTCCTGAATCAAGCGCCTGGTTTGGAACCACGTAATCCTGATATTTAACAATTTTTAAATCAATGCCTTTTTTCTTCAAAATCGGTTTTGCCTTTTCAAGGATTTGAGCATGAGGAACATTTGAAGCCCCCACAACTAATTCTTTTCCATTTCCATCTTTCTCTTTGCCGCCGCATGCAGCAAGCGCCGCGACCAATACGGCCGTAATGGCCAATAATAATAATTTTTTCACAAGAATGACTCCCTTCTTTTATCGTTTATCTAATCTTGATGCGATCAAGTCACCAATGAATTGAATGATGAAGACAATGAGCAGGATAATGACGGTTGCCACCAATGTGACATCCTGCCTGCTTCGCTGGAATCCATCCAGGTAAGCCAAATTCCCAAGGCCGCCTGCACCAATGACGCCTGCCATTGCGGTGTACCCGACAAGGGCAATGGACGTTACTGTGATCCCTGAGACAAGTGCTGGCATAGACTCTGGCAGCAGCACTTTGAAAATGATCGTGCTTGTTTTGGCTCCCATGGATCTCGCCGCTTCTATGACGCCTTTATCGATTTCTCTAAGAGAAATTTCAACCATTCTCGCATAAAATGGAGCTGCCCCGATGATCAAGGCCGGCAATGCGGCATCCTCTCCAATGATCGTTCCAATCAAAGCCTTTGTAAAAGGAATCAAGAGAACAATCAAAATGATGAAAGGGATGGAGCGGAAAACATTCACAACCGCTGCTGTTAAACCATTGATTAACTTGTTCTGCCAAAGTCCTCCCCTGGATGTCAAAAAGAGGAGCAGGCCGAGCGCAATGCCTAAAATAAATGTAATGACTACAGAGTAGACCGTCATATATAAGGTTTCCCCAGTGGCCTCCCACATGCGGTCCCATTCTACATTTTCGAATAATTTATCAGCCATTGTTGGATAGCACCTCCACATCTACTTGCTGATCCTTCAAGAACTGGATTGATTTTTCTACAGCTTCTCTATTGCCAGATATCCCGACAAACAAAGTCCCATAAGAGCTTTCCTGTGTAGGGGTGATTTTCCCCTGAAGGATATTGACGGATATATCAAAGTCCCTGATCAGAGTAGTGATCACAGGCTGCTCTGTCCTCTCGCCGATGAAGGTCAGCTTGACAATCTCACCTTCCGGATGCTGTTTCATGAGTACGTCAATGATTTCTTTTGTATCCTGTTGTTCAGTGACCTGCTGAACAAACCGCTTGGTGATATTCTGTTCAGGATGCCTGAATACATCGAGAACTCTTCCTAATTCAACCACTCTTCCGTCTTCCATGACGGCGACCCTCTCACAGATCTTGCGGATGACATGCATCTCATGTGTGATCAGGACAATCGTGAGCCCTAATCTCTTATTAATGTCCACAAGGAGTTCTAAAATGGAATCGGTCGTCTGCGGATCGAGAGCGGACGTTGCCTCATCACAAAGGAGAACTTTCGGGTTGTTGGCAAGAGCACGGGCAATTCCCACTCTTTGCTTTTGCCCTCCGCTAAGCTGTGCCGGATAGGACTTTTCCTTTCCGGACAATCCCACCAGATTAATCAGTTCAGCTACTCTCTTTTCTCTTTGCTGCTTCGGCACTCCTGCGATCTCCAGGGGAAATGCAATGTTTTCTGTGACTGTCCTCGACCAAAGCAAATTAAAGTGCTGGAAGATCATGCTGATTTCCTGCCGGGCTTTTCTAAGGGATGCACCTTTGATTTTAGATACTTCCCTGCCTGCTACCTCCACTTTTCCCTCTGTCGGGACTTCGAGGCCGTTTAACATTCGGATAAGCGTACTTTTTCCTGCACCGCTATATCCAATGACACCGAAAATCTCTCCTTGTTCGATGGATAGATCAATATTTTTAAGGGCGGTAACATCACCGGATTTAGACCTGAATATTTTTTTCACATTCTGAATCTGTATCATAAGAACACCTGCCTTGTTGACTATACTTATCAGTTTAATCAGATTTTTGAATAGACGAAAAATTCCTTTGGCTATAAATACTTCTTTAGTATGCTCAATAGAGGGAAATCAATAAAAAAATGCCTTCCCGCAGAAAAGCAGAAAGGCATTTATATGATAATATCCTTTCTCTCATCTGCCAAAGCAAGCGCTTTGAGTGAATTGGCACCAATTTCAGCATATGCTGACGGTTGCCGGGTTTCATAGGGCACGTCCCTCCACCTCTCGTGATAAGAGCTAATCGACTATTCAATTTAAAATTATCTGATTTAATTCATGTTTGTGATTCTATCACGCACTAAGGTAAGTGTCAATGAATTAATTTCACAAAAAAATATTAACTAATCTTGTAAAGCTTCTCGCTGGTGTCGTTTGTTTGTTCTGTAATTGTTTCATATTGGCGGCACAGCCATAGGATTGACTCTAATAAGAGGAGGCTTCGGAAAGACCCCTCTACAACCCATCCTTCTCTTTTCAATAGTTTCATCAGCATCATTTCACCGCGCAGCAATTGTGAAAATGCACCCTGAGACATGGAGATCTTGATTGTTCCATCTTCCTCTGCCGTTTCCTTAAAAGAAAGGGCGTCCTTCCCTATATCAAGGAACCACTCCTCATTTCCTTCCAACTGAAAGACTGCTTTTATACCCTCTTTCGGCATTAAGGAATGAATGTGATTCCTCTTTTTAAAGTTCGCAGATATTTCCTCGAAATAGGTTTGCATGCATACCGGCCCCTTTGTCCAATTAGTCATACTTACCAATTCCATTCTTTTTCTTATTATCCCTTTATATTTCCTCCGACAAATTCCATTGTCTACCATCAAATGAAGACATGAATTCACAATGACTTCTCTAAACATCCTCTATTTCCTGAGAAATATGTCGTTATCTTGGAGCTAATGTCATTGTTTTTTTCGGCCTTTTTGTTCTGAACATTAAATAAAAGTAAGTGGAGCCGATCAGATATAATCCTGCCGTGATGGTAAAAACATAAGCATATCCCCAATACGAACCGTGCTGACTTACAAACCCCATGGATACTGGCCCCATTAGTGCCCAACCCAAATTGAATACCATCTGATTGATGGAATTGGCCAGACCCTTAGCGGAATCTTCCACTTTCCCCATCATCAAGGACATTTGAATAGGATTCCCGGCGTTCATCAAAGCTTGACGGAATAAGAATCCTGCTGCCGCCAGCCCTAAAGAGTGTGTATAAGCGGTTAAAAGCAAGAATGGGAGTGAAGCCATTTGCAGAATCACCACAGCCTTGACTTCCCCAACCTTTTTGACGACGCGGGGTCCAATGAACATAGCCAGTGCGGTTGCTGCCTGACCAAGGGAAATGATGATGCCTATTGAAGAATTAGAAGCATGGAATCGGTCTGAAAAATAGAGATTCAAATAAGGAATGACCAACCCTGCCCCCACACCGATCAATAACTGCGCAAAAGCAAAAAGAATGATGACCTTTAAATTCTTGATAAGCGGTGAAATGGATGTGCTCTTCACCTGACTATTTTCAGCTTTGATTAATAGCTGAGTTTTATGTTCAGTAATTTTAAAGATTGGAAGAATTCCTGCTAAAAAAATCACGCTTCCTGCAATCAGAGTTATTCGAATGCTTATCAGATCAGATAAAAAGTTCCCGAGACCATCTGTCATGATTCCACCAGCGACACTGCCTACAACATTTGCTGCTGTAGTGAGAGCAAAATGCATGGAGAAAAGCTGAATTCTCTTTGAAGGAGTCGAGTTTTCTGAAAGCAGAGGAATCGTGGATACTTGAATGAACGCCATTGCTGCTCCGCCAAAAAAGGCAGTCAGCGTCAACCACATTTCGCTAGTGGCAGTGCTTCGGAAAATTAACAGGATCCCTGCAGCAAAGCTGCCCCAAAGAATGATTTTCTTCCTTCCGATCCGATCACTTAAAATACCTGCAGGAATCAGGATAATAGCAGTTGCCAAAGATGTCATGGAAATGATTTTTCCGTTCATATTATCCGCGAATCCCAATTCCCTTATATAAAAATTATAGATGACCATGAAGATACCCAAACCAATTTGGCCAAAAATATTTGCTAATATTGCCATACGTATATTTTTATTAAAACTCATCCAGCTTGCATTCCATTTGTTCAACCATCCCATGTTGTTATCCCCCGGAATTTATTTCGATACCCTAAGTAATCATAATCGGGTGGAAAAAGTTTGTAAATATGTTTAGCGCCACTTCCGCAACTATTTTTTTCGACAAAAAAATAACCCTTCGTCTGCTGAAGAGTCATTTCCATTTTTGCAAAAATTGATAAACATGAGGGACAGATTGAAAAGCATACATTTTTTCCTTTTCTACGCCTTGTTGGATTGCAATCAGGCAAGGGACGCTTTCGATTGAGAACGTTTCAGCTAATTCGGGCATGTAATTTAAGTCCGCCTTGCCAAACACTTGCTCCGGCATCATCGCTTCAGTTACTTCAAGCATCCTGCCTGCGACCTGGCAGGTTCCACATAAAGGAGTATAAAAATAGAGAAAAAATGAATCTCCGCCACTCAGTTTTGCTTTAATCTCCTCTTTTCTCCATTGTTCCATGATCTATTAATTCATCCTTTTCTCTAAAGCTCTTTTCTCAAAGTTTGTTGCTTTAGCCATTGAAGCAGGATAGCTTATGCCATCAAAATAGCGTATTTAATTAGAAAAGAGCCTGGATAATTCATTCCAACGTGCCATACAACTAGTTTTAAAATCGGCAGTAAGATTTTAACAACAACATTTACAAAAACAGCCTCTATAAAAAGTCCGTCCTAACATCCAGATTGGCACCTAATAATACTGTTGCAAGATGATATTCGGGGGCTGCCGCCACCTCTCTATACATCCTGTCGATATAGAGATGCTCCGCTTCGGGAAGCTCCCTTTTGAATTGCTTTCTTAGTTTGTCGCCTGAGTCATCTGCATCCACGAGGATATAAACATCTTTTCCAAGCAATTCGTCAATTAGTTCATCTAGTTTTGAGAGGCTTATTGTACCATTTGTACAGATGATTTCTACTTCTTCTTTGAGGATGGGCTGGATTTTGCGCTTGTCCGATTTCCCTTCAACAATTATGACCTTTTCCATAACCATCACCACATTTCTATGAAATCAGCGTGTTCTTAGGTCTTTTCTTTCTTCTATTTTCCCTTGCCGGCGGAGTGTTTGTCAAAGAAATTGTATCCTGCTTAAAAGATTGCTGGGAAAAGATTGAGAGGGAATCCACTCCCTTTCCGCGGACGAACTCGCAAGCCTCCTCGCTTCGCTGTGGGGTCTTGCCAGCCCGTTATTCCGCCGGAGTGTCGCAGATTCCCTCTCAATCACAAAGATCCCCGTCCCAAAGCAAGATAAAAAAGCAGACCCAGAAGATCGTTAGAAACGATCATTCGAGTCAGCTTCTGTCATAAGTTATGAATCAGCACCATCCGCCTTCGTCGCAATCTGTGTAGCGGGCTTCCTTTTGGTCTGGTGCTGAGTAGTTTTGGTAGATTTTGCTGCCTGATGATTCATAGTTGGGTTCCATGGCAAATTCGATATCTGCTCCTTCTGGCAGTTTCATCCTGCCGATGGACTTGCCATCAAGGAATAATTCAATTCCGCTTTCATTTAATCGTCCGACCACCCTGTCGGTCACTTCTGCTTTTTTCGGGTTCAATGTCATTCTTTTCAACCTTCTTCCTTCAAATAGATAGGTTTAGGTTGCCCGAAAAGATGAAATAAAAACAAAAAACTGATCCCTTTCAAGATCAGTTTTTTGTCGCTATTTTTATGCTTCGTTAATCATTTCATCGTATTGTTCAGCAGTCATTAACTGATCAAGTTCGCTTTCATCAGAAGGCTCTACTACGATCATCCATGCTTTTTCGTACGGGGATTCATTGACAAATTCTGGGCTGTCGCTAAGTTCTTCGTTGACAGCAACGACTTTACCGCTTACTGGTGCATAAAGCTCAGATACTGTTTTAACAGATTCTACGCTTCCAAACGGTTCGTCCGCTTTCACTTCATCGCCTACTTCTGGAAGTTCAACGAAAACGATGTCTCCAAGCTCGGATTGTGCAAAATGAGTAATTCCTACGCGGACTTTCCCATCCTCTGATTTTACCCATTCATGTTCTTCAGAATACTTCAATTCTTTCGGTGTGCTCATATGTATCCCTCCATAGCTTTTCTCCATTTAATATTCGCATAATCAATAATCATATTGCAACAAAACAAGATGATTTCAAGCCCAATTTTTTTCGTATTCCGCTTCGTTGAATCCGACAGTGGTTTTCTTTCCGTCGTAAGCAAGCGGCCGCTTGATCAGCATACCCTCGGATGCAAGCAATTCCAGCAGTTCATCTTCTGAAGCGGTGCCGATTTTATCCTTCAATCCAAGCTCCCGATATTTCTGCCCGCTTGTGTTGAAGAACTTTTTCAGTTCCAATCCGCTGTTTTGATACATTTCTTTCAGTTGTTCCTTTGCAGGAGGGTTGTCCACAATGTGAATTTCATTTAAATCTACATTGCTTTCTTCCAGCCATTTTTTTGCTTTGCGGCATGTCCCACATTTAGGATACCAATAAAATGCCAATGCCATCATTTATCACCACCCTATCATATGTTTACCAAATTTAATGACAATAAACAATGAAGGAGCGTTAGAAATCTCCACAAAGTACTTAAATTCGACAGGAAAGGTCCGCTTCCTTCTTTTCTTCATGGAATTTTTCATTAAAAGATACAATCTTCCTCCACTGTTTTGATTAGCTGCTTCAGAAGGTGGACTGCATCTTCCAGCGCTAAGGAGTAGTAGCGCTGGGTTCCTTTTTGTTCGATGGAGACCAGTTTTTGATCTCTCATTATTTTTAAATGGTGAGAAATGGCCGGCCGGGATAATGAAAGATTTTCAGTGATTTCATTGACTGTCAGCGGCTCTTTCTCGGCAAGCAGCAATATGATATCCTGCCTGTTAGGGTCACTCAAGGATTGGAATAACGGGATGCATAACCTGAAAGTATTGATTGCTTCATTTGCCATATCTATTTTTCCTTTCGCACTTATTTGCGTTCCTGCATTTTCCTTACTGTTGCGATGACAGCCTTCCTTGGAAGGAAGCGAATAGCTGTCGCCAAAAATCTATTTTTAGCTCCCGGGATGATGACAGATTTCCCATTCATTAAGCCATCAAAGCCAATTTGGGCTACCTTTTTTGAATTCATCGCACCGCTGCTGAACAGTTTTGACTGTTCCAATTCAGCTTTTTCGCTGAACCCTGTGTGAGTTGGACCCGGACAGAGTGTGGAAACATGGACGCCAGTATCCTTCAGTTCGTTTTCCAGTGCCTCTGAAAAAGAAAGTACATATGCTTTTGTTGCATAATAGACTGCCATTAGGGGGCCTGCCTGAAATGCTGCTGTTGAGGCTACGTTCAGGATTTTCCCATTCTTTCTTTTTATCATATCTTCTGAAAATACCTTTGTCATCGCAGTAAGGGCAGAAATATTCAATTGAATCATATTAAGTTCCTTTTGAAGGTCTGTATCAGCGAATTCACCGAATAACCCAAAACCTGCATTATTGATCAGAACATCAACCGAAACGCCCCTAAGTTTTAACTCGTTATATAGTTCCTGAGGTGCATCTGAAAGAGACAGATCTTTTTCGATGACCATAATGTCATTTTTATATTTTTCCCTTAATTCTGCAGCAATGGTTTCCATCTTCTTGCCGCTTCTTGCCACCATCACAACGGTATAGCTTTTCTCTGAAAATATTTCTGCCAAATCAAGGCCAATTCCGTTTGATGCGCCTGTGATCAAAACTGTTTCGTTCCTCATGATTTACCACCTCTGTTTTATTATGTTTAAATGTTTAAGAGTTTAAACATATAATAAACACTTGCAGTCATAATGTCAATTAAAAAACAGACAAAACCCAGGCATCCTTGATATGCCTGGGTTTTATTATAGTATTTGATTAAACTGTGTAGCGTTCAGCGTCGATCAATTTCGCGGAAGCTTCACGTTTCTTCGCGATGACATTGATTGGTGTATGTCTAGTGAATTTACGCAGTGCAGAAAGCATCATGCGCAGGGCATCCCCATTCTCAACAGCCACCAATGTTTCTTTTGCATGCTGTTCGATTTCGTTGAAAGCTTCTTGGCAGAAGATTTGTGTATAAAGCAATTTTTGCTTCGCTTTTTCTTCGCCTGATTTTTCGAGTGCCTTCTCTGTACGAAGGACAACGGATTCCATTGCATATGCGTTGGAGACGATGTCCGCTATGTTCACCAGGACTTCTTGTTCCTTTTCTAATGCAGGGCCGTATTTTTGAGCAGCAAGGCCCGCCATCATCAAGCCGATTTTCTTAGCGTTTTTCACAAGATATTTCTCTTGCGCCAATGGCTCATCGCCCACTTCTTCCGGCATAAGCATCATAAGTTCTTCTTGCAGTGTCTGTGCTTTTTGAAGAAGCGGAAGTTCGCCCTTCATCGCTTTACGAAGGTAAGTGCCAGGCACCAGGAGTCTGTTGATTTCGTTTGTACCCTCGAAAATGCGGTTGATGCGGGAGTCGCGGTACATTCTTTCAATCTCATATTCTTGCATGAATCCGTAGCCTCCGTGAAGCTGGACGCCTTCATCTACGACATAGTCGAGAACTTCTGTAGCAAAGAATTTGTTCAAAGAACATTCAATTGCATATTCTGCAATCGATTTTGCCACTTCTGCCCCATTTTTTACTTCTTCATCAGACAACTTGCTCATACGGTCTTCGAAGAGTCCTACTGTACGGTATACGGAGCTTTCAGCTGCATATAGTTTGGAAGCCATTGTGGAAAGCTTTTCTTTCGTTAAGTTGAAAGAAGAGATCGGCGTCTTGAACTGTTGGCGCTGATTTGTATATTGGACCGTTACTTCCAACGCACGTTTACTTGCTCCAACTGCTCCAACACCCAATTTATAGCGCCCGATGTTCAAAATATTGAATGCGATGATATGTCCTTTTCCTGCTTGCCCAAGAAGGTTTTCCACAGGAACTTCTGCATCCTCAAGAATCAATGTACGAGTGGATGAACTCTTGATCCCCATTTTCTTTTCTTCCGGACCTGTTGAAACGCCAGGGAATTCTTTTTCCACGATGAATGCAGAGAACTGATCGCCGTTGATTTTAGCGTAGACGACAAATACGTCTGCAAAAGCAGAGTTTGTGATCCATTGCTTTTCACCATTCAGGACATAATGTGTGCCAGCTTCATTCAGTTTCGCGGTTGTTTTTGCACCAAGTGCATCTGAACCGGAGCCAGGCTCTGTCAAAGCGTAGGCAGCAAGCTTTTCGCCTGTAGCCAAAGCTGGGAGATATTTTTGCTTCTGCTCTTCATTTCCGAATAAAACGATCGGAAGAGATCCGATTCCGACGTGTGCGCCGTGGGAGATAGAGAATCCGCCTGCACGTGACATTTTTTCAGCAATCAATGCTGAGCTTACTTTATCAAGGCCAAGTCCGCCGTATTCTTCCGGAACGTCTGCACCAAGGAGGCCAAGGTCTCCCGCTTGCTTCAGCAATTTTACAGAACGGTCGAATTCGTGGTTTTCCAAATGCTCAACTTCTGGCACGACTTCATTCAGTACGTAATCTTCTGTAGTTTTGGCAATCATTTTTTGTTCATCAGAGTAGTCTTCTGGAGTGAAAACCTGTTCGTAGGAAACATCTTCAATTAAAAAACTTCCGCCTTTAACCAATTTCTCAGTTTGATTTGACATTTTCATTTCCTCCTGACAATTTTTAAGGATATATACTTTATGATCAAGAAATTAATTCAAATACTCCTGCTGCTCCCATTCCTCCGCCGATGCACATTGTGACGATGCCGAATTGTGTTTGGCGGCGCTTCATTTCATGTGCGAGGGAGAGGGTCAATTTTGCTCCTGTACAGCCTAGCGGGTGGCCAAGTGCGATGGCTCCGCCGTTTACATTGACGATATCTTCATTCAAGCCAAGCTGACGGATGACTTGGATGGATTGGGAAGCAAAGGCTTCGTTCAATTCGAACAGACCAATATCAGAAAGTTCCAGACCAGCGATCTTCAATGCTTTCGGAATCGCTTCGACCGGTCCGATCCCCATTACTTCCGGTTGTACTCCGGCGACAGCGAAACTTCTGAACTTCAGCATCGGAGCCAATCCAAGGGAGTTGGCTTTTTCGCGATCCATCACCATGACTGCTGCAGCCCCGTCGCTTGTCTGCGAAGAATTCCCTGCAGTCACAGAACCTTTGACGGAAAATGCAGGGCGAAGCTTTCCAAGTACATCTGTTGTTGTCCCTGGACGAACCCCTTCATCCTGCGCGAACGTTACGGTTCTTTCCTGCAGTTTATTTTTGCTGTCGATTGATTTAAGGACCACATCCACAGGTACGATTTCATCTGTAAATCTGCCTTCCGCAATGGCATTCGCTGCTCTTTCGTGGCTTCTCACTGCAAAGGCATCCTGATCTTCACGGCTTACACCATATTTCATCGCTACCTGCTCGGCTGTATGCCCCATGCTCATATAGTATTCCGGTGCATTTTCAGCAATTTGTGCATTAGGTCTTACGACGTGCCCCATCATCGGCACAAGGCTCATGGATTCTGCTCCGCCGGCAATGACGGTATCAGAGTGCCCAAGCATGATGCGCTCAGACGCATAGGCGATCGATTGCAGTCCTGAAGAACAATAGCGGTTGATCGTGATGGCCGGGACATTTGCAGGAAGACCTGCCAAAGCCCCGATATTTCTCGCCATATTCAATCCTTGTTCCGCTTCGGGCATTGCACAGCCCATGATCAAATCATCAATATTTCCTTCATAGTTGCCAGCACGCTTTAATGTTTCTTTAACCACCAGTGCTCCGAGATCATCCGGACGTACATTGGCAAGGGTTCCTTTTTTAGCTCTTCCGATAGGAGTCCGTGCTCCTGCTACGATTACTGCTTCACGCATGTTGTTCCCCCTCTTTCCTAATCCTTGAAATTTTGCTGCTTAGTTGCGAAGCGGCTTGCCTTTGACAAGCATATGCTGCATCCTTTGCTGGGACTTTCCTTCTGCCACCAGGCTCAAGAACGCTTCCCTTTCCAGGTCAAGCAAGTACTGTTCATCTACTTCCGTGCCATAAGGGATTTTTCCTCCGGCAATGACGTACGCTAATTTTTTCGCTATTTTCAAGTCATGTTCTGAGATGAAGCCTGACAGATGCATAGCTTGCGCACCAAGCAGGAGTGTGGCATATCCCGTTTCACCGACAACCGGGACTTTTCTTCTGACAGGAGCCTTATATCCGCTTGCATGAAGGGAAAGGACCGCCTGTTTAGCGTCGTGCAGCAAATGGTCTCCGTTTACACTTACTCCATCTGCTTGATTCAAGAAGTTATTCTCCCTTGCTTCGTCTCCTGAAGTGGATACCTTCGCCATAGCAATTGTTTCGAACACTTTGTTTGCCACTTTTTGAAGATCGAATTCCACTCCATTAGGCAGGCTGTTCAAGTGCTTGATATACAACTCTTTGTTGCCTCCGCCTCCAGGAATGAGCCCAACGCCGACTTCAACCAATCCCATATAGGTTTCCATGGAAGCCTGGATATGTGCTGTTGGAAGACATACTTCAGATCCTCCTCCGAGAGTCATTCCGAACGGAGCAGCGACTACCGGTTTTGTACTGTATTTGATTTTCATCATCGCCTGCTGGAAGTGGCGCACAGTCATGTCGATTTCAAAAACATTGTCATCCTGTGCTTCCATCAGGATCATGGCAAGATTTGCGCCTACACAGAAGTTCTTGCCTTGGTTCCCGATGACGAGCCCTTTGAAGTTCTTTTCGACTTCATCGACTGCAAAATTGATCATTTGGATGATATCCAATCCGATTGCGTTGTTAGGGGAATGGAACTCAAGAAGCGCCACTCCATCTCCTAAATCGATCAGGCTTGCACCGCTGTTATTTTTGATCAATTTCCCTTGTTTCTTTAACAGTTTCAGGTCAATTGCTTTTGGATTTACTTCAACCGGCAGATATTCGCCGTTATGATAGAAATAATTGATTCCTTCTTCTTCCTTATAGAAAGATGTGTTTCCTTTTTCCAGCATGTCTTTTATCCATTGTGGTACTACGATGCCATGCTCGAGCATTTTATTGACGGATTTTTCAAGTCCGATTGCATCCCACGTTTCAAAAGGACCGAGCTCCCAGCCGAATCCCCATTTCATCGCACGGTCGATGGATACAACATCATCTGCGATCGTGCCGTACAATTCTGCAGAGTATGAGAGTACTGGTGCGATGATATCCCATAGAAGGGCTCCTGCTTTATCTTCCGCGTATACAAGCGCTTTCAATTTATTTCGTGAGCCTTTTTCATTTTTGCTCATCTCAAGGGCAGGAGTCTTTAATTTTTTGCGCTCTTCATATTCAAGCGTCTGTGGATTCAATTCAAGGATTTCCTTGCCTTTCTTTAAAAAGAATCCTTGGCCTGATTTGCTTCCTAACCAGCCCTTTTCAAGCATTTGCTTCATGAAGGCAGGAACCTCGAACACTTCTTTTTCTTTTCCTTCTACCTGTTCGTAAACGTTGTTGGCAACATGTACGAACGTATCAAGTCCGACAACATCCAGGGTACGGAACGTAGCGCTCTTCGGTCTTCCGATCAATGGACCTGTAATCGAATCGACTTCCCCGACGCTGTACCCGCCTTTCAGCATTTCCTGAACAGTCACTAAGAGGCCGAAAGTACCGATGCGGTTAGCGATGAAGTTTGGTGTGTCTTTTGCAAGGACGACTCCTTTTCCAAGGACATCTTCACCGAATTCTTTCATGAATTGTACAACGCTCTCATCCGTATGCTTTGTCGGTATCACTTCCAAAAGCTTCAGGTAGCGCGGCGGATTGAAGAAATGGGTGCCAAGGAAATGCTTTTGGAAATCCTCAGATCTTCCTTCAGCCATTGCTTCAACGGAGATGCCTGATGTATTGGAACTGACGATGCTTCCTTGTTTGCGGTACTGCTCAACTTTTTCAAAGACCTGCTTTTTAACATTCAGGTTTTCAACAACTACTTCAATGATCCAGTCGCATTCTGAAAGAGCATGAAGATCATCCTCCAGATTGCCGGCTGTAATTAATTGTAGATTTTTCTTAACTGTCAATGGCGCAGGCTTTTGCTTCAATAATTTTTGAAGAGCCCCCTGGCTGAATTTATTACGGACCTGCGGAGATTCAAGCATCAATCCTTTTGCTTTTTCTTCATCCGTCAAATCTTTAGGTACAATGTCCAACAACAAAGTTGGGATTCCGATATTTGCTAAATGTGCTGCGATGCCGGATCCCATAACTCCAGAACCTAGTACAGCCGCTTTTTTAATTTGCTTAGACAAGGATTTTTCCCCCTTTTGCAATTTTGAATGAATACTCATTCATTTAATCTCCAAAAAAATATCCCACTTGAGTTTGTGATGATACTTCTACTATATAAGATTTTCTGAAATCTCGCAATAATTTAAAGTTTAAAAAAGAAAAATTTTCAAAAAATTTCATCAGCAATCATCTTTTTCGTTTTCGGACATACTAATGTCGGAGGTGAAATAATCATGGCGAAGCAAAAGAAGAATCCTTCCAAGGCGGCTGTCAGTGCTGCAAGCGTAAAAGGAAATGCAGGTCCTACTCCAGAATATGACGGCGGCGGTAAAGTGAACAGCCAGAATAACCAGTTTAAGAAATAAAAGCGGAAGCGGCTGTTTAGAGGCGCCGAGGTTGGACTGAAGTGCTGCGAGATAAAGGAAACACGGTGAGCGCGAGCGAATCGATGTTGACTTATCGTAAGCGCGCTGAGGGAAACCTCCCAGCCTCTAGCAGCTGGAGCTGGATAACTTTCTAGATCCGCGATGAAATACACTGTTTAATCATATTACTTACCAATTTAAAAAACAGCGAAAATCAATGGATTTTCGCTGTCCTTTTCATTTTTTATTTGCCAATGACGCCTTTCAAAACAAAGGCCACGTTAGCTGGACGCTCCGCAAGTCTTCTCATGAAGTAGCCGTACCAGTCCGTACCGTATGGAACATACACACGCATTTTATATCCTTCATTAACCAATTCAAGCTGGCGCTCAGGTCTGATTCCATAAAGCATCTGGAATTCAAATTGATCTTTTGGAATGTTGTGTTCTTTTACAACCTGCTTCGTATATTCAATCATTGAATCATCATGAGTGGCAACAGCTGTATAGTTCCCATTCAACAGATGCATCTTAATGATTTTTTTGTAGTTTTCATCTACGTCCTTTTTCAGCGGGAATGCCACTTCAGGGGATTCTTTATAGGCCCCTTTGACAAGACGGAGGTTTGGAGAATAGGCATTCAGGTCCTCCATATCTTTTTCGGTTCTGTAAAGATATGCCTGGATGACAGTACCGATATTGTCGTATTCGGATTTTAACTGTTTAAAAATCTCGATAGTCTTTTGACAACGGGAGTAGTCCTCCATGTCAATTGTTACAAATACACCGTTTTCTGTTGCAGCATCCAGAATGCGGCGCATATTGTTAAGAACAAGCTCATCGGAAATATCCATGCCCATTGAAGTCATTTTTAATGAAAGCTGTGAGTTCAGTCTTTCTCTTCCAATTGCTTTAATGGCGTCGATGCAGTTATCAGCCATTTCATTTGCTTCTCTTTCGTTATCCACAAATTCACCAAGGTAATCGATTGTGACAACTAGGCCCTTGTGATTAAGGTCCTTAATTACGTCTACAGCCTGTCTGATGGCTTCCCCAGCGACAAAACGTGCAGCACCAAATTTCAAGCCATAGCGCTTGGCCATTTTTGTTAGAAACTTATTTTTTGATAAAAACAAAAAGAAGTTTTTCATGAGTTGTTCCATGGTGGTTCCTCCTAAACTATCAATCTAAATGATGCATGTGTAAACGCTTACTTCAATGGCAAAAAAATAATTATATTAAAATAATCAATTACATCATAACAACACTTTTATTTTATCATTTATGAAAAACTTTGGATATAGTTTTTATCGTAGAAAAAACAGAATTTTATCTCTTTTTGTCGAAGATTCTCCGCATATTCATCATCTTTTTAGGCAAGATAATGGATGGATTACACAACAAGGAGGAAAAATTATGCTGCAACCGCAAAATCAGATGCAGACGCCGCCATCTGTTCTTACTTCAAAAGACTCTATGTACATTAACGATATGCTCTCCTGGAATTTATTAGCGATGAAAAAAGCCCATTCCGCTGCAGAACATTGCCAGGATCAGCAGCTTAAAAACGTTATCGACCAGTGCGGGCAGATGCATCAGCGCCATTATGAGCAAATCCTTGCCCACTTGAATGCCCATGTCCAAAACAACAACCAATCCATGTAAGGGGTGATCTTATGCAAAACCAACAACAAAACACGCAAAATACCGTACCTATTCCCCAAACGCCGCAGATGAATGACAGGGACTTGATCAATGATGTCCTTGCAATGGAAAAATATATGACGGCATCTTATTGCACAGCTTTGAATGAAGCGAGCCATGACGCGCTGTATCAAGACCTGCTTGCCATTTTTACTGAAACGCAAAATGCGCAGAGGCAGCTGTTCAATACGATGTATCAAAAAGGCTGGTACAAGCTTGATCAAGCCGAACTTCAAAAGTTGCAGCAATCCAGCCAGAAACATCAGTCATATTCTTCCCAATTCCCATATGGGACACATCTACAATAGGAACAGACAGCTTATCGGATTTTAAATCCGGTAAGCTTTTTTATTTTCATCCTATACGCTATAGTAAAAACATGATCGACGTGATTAGGGGGAATAGCGTTGCTTTCAAAGAATCTTGCCAATAAGATCGTCCAGGACGTCCGAAGGCTGCTGGATGAAGAAATCATTGTGGTCAGCCCCGAAGGCACCATCATTGCCGGAACGGATAAAAGCAGGATTGGACAGTTCCATGAAGGGGCCTTATTTGCATGCAGCGAGAAAAAGTCCATCATCATCACTGAAAAAGACGCATCCAGATGGATTGGGGTCAAACCGGGCATCAATCTCCCTGTTTTTTTTCAAGACAAAACGGCTGGCGTCATCGGGATTACAGGAAATCCAGAAAAAGTATCGCCTTTCGGTGAGATATTAAAGAAAATGACCGAGCTGATTATTCAAGAGAACTTTTACATAGAAGAATTAAATCTGGAAGTACGTACTCTAGAGGCATTCATATTTGATTGGATCGAGCTGCAGGACCGGGATGAATCTTTCCATAATCGTGCTGCTGTATTAGGGATTGACTTGCAGCACAGCCATCAACTGGCGTTATTAAAGATCCCTGGAGAAAAACTGCCTATCCCAACCCATCTTATTTCCAAATGGAATGACCACCATCCCTTCAGTACTTTGGTGCGCTGGGGCAATGACCGCCTTGTGGCTATTCTCGACATGGATGAAAGCCGTTCTGAGGAAGCGGCCTTAAAAGAACTGGGAATCTTAAAATCCTTTCTCGAGCGGGAACTCTCAACCCCACTCTTTATGGGTGTGGGATCTATAAGGGATTCAGCATCGATGAAAGCTTCCTATCGGGAAGCGGAAAGAGCGCTTGCATCTGCCAATACTATGGAGCCAGTAGTCTTTGAATCTCAATTGACATTGGAAATGCTCACACAATCGATACGTCCAGACATCAAAGAAGCATTCCTTTCCCGAACGATCGGACAATTAAATACTCAGCCAGCATTGATTCAGACTCTTCGGCTGTTTTTTGAAAATGATATGTCCTTCACCAATACTGCTGACGCTGCGCACATTCATATCAATACCCTTCATTACAGATTCAAGAAAATTGAACAGCTCACATCTCTTCACCCACGAAAAGCCAAGGATCTTGTCACATTGTATCTTGCTCTCTCATTTTTGGATGAATAACTAATTTTTCCCCTGATAACGGGGGATTTTTTGTGCGAATCCACATAGCCTCCCGCCTCTTCGTTTCCTATACTTAATATATGAAAATTGATCGGAGGAAAAGATGATGGATCATTCTTTTATTGAAAAACTGCAGGCTATTGTCGGTAAAGAAAACGTAGATGCAACTAAAGCAGGAAGGCTGGTTTATTCCTACGATGCCACCCCAGGCTTCCAGTCCATGCCAGATGCCGTCGCAGCACCAAGAAATACAAGGGAAGTTTCAGAAATCGTCCAGCTTTGCCAGGAATACAAGATTCCTATTGTCCCTCGGGGCTCAGGCACTAACCTCTGTGCGGGAACGACACCGTCCGAAGGCGGGCTCGTTCTATTATTTAAGCATATGAACAAAATTTTAGATCTGGATAAAGAAAATCTGACGATCACCGTTCAGCCCGGGGTAATCACGCAGGATTTAATTCAGCATGTTGAAAAGGAAGGACTTTTCTATCCCCCTGATCCAAGTTCTATGAAAATATCGACCATCGGCGGCAATATCAATGAAAACTCAGGCGGGCTTCGCGGTTTGAAGTATGGTGTAACAAGGGATTATGTCTTGGGGTTAGAAGCTGTCATGGCAAACGGGGACATCATACGGACGGGCGGAAAACTGGCGAAAGATGTAGCGGGCTACGATTTGACCCGATTATTTGTCGGTTCTGAAGGCACATTGAGCATCATTACCGAAGCAATTTTGAAGCTCATTCCTATCCCACAGTCGAAAAAGACAATGCTTGCTCTCTATCAAGACATGGAAGCCGCTGCAAGAAGCGTATCTTCAATCATTTCAAAACAAATCATTCCTGCTACACTCGAGTTCCTTGATCAGCCTACATTAAAAGTAGTAGAGGATTTTGCCAAGATTGGCCTGCCAACTGATGTCAAGGCAGTACTTCTTATTGAACAGGACGGTCCCGAAGAACTCGTGGAAAGAGATATCAAACTGATGATGGATATCTGCCTTCAGGAAGATGCAGTATCCGTTGAAATGGCCAAAACCGAATCAGAAGCAGAGGCGCTCCGCACAGCTAGGAGATCTGCTCTTTCCGCGCTTGCCCGGCTGAAGCCGACAACGATATTAGAAGATGCCACGGTTCCAAGGTCGCAGATTTCAAATATGGTAATGGCCATCAATGAAATCGGTGAAAAGTATAAGTTGAATATATGCACATTCGGACATGCAGGGGATGGAAACCTTCATCCTACTGTCCCGACCGATGCACGAAATCACGAGGAAATGGAAAGAGTAGAATCGGCTTTTGCTGAAATTTTTGCAAAAGCAATCGAACTCGGCGGAACGATCACCGGCGAACATGGTGTCGGAATGATGAAAGCCCCATATTTGGAATGGAAACTTGGGAAAGAAGGAATTGCTGCCATGAAAGCCATCAAGGGAGCTCTTGATCCTTCCAACATCCTGAATCCAGGCAAGGTGTTTGCCAAGGAATCCCGGAAGCGGGTGGTGGTTTCACGATGACCACAGTAAAAGAACAAGAAATCATTCAGCAAAAGTTCAAAGAAAAGATGGATGAAGATGAGCTGTTAAACTGTATGAGATGCGGATTCTGCCTTCCATCCTGCCCAACCTACATCGAATCGGGATTCCAGGAATCCCATTCGCCAAGAGGACGCATTGCCTTGATGAAGGCGGTTGTCGACGGATTGATCGAACCTGATGAGGATGTCGAGCGTTCCCTGAATTTATGCCTAGGCTGCCGTGCCTGCGAACCGGTATGTCCATCCGGAGTAAAATACGGGCACTTGCTCGAACAAGCGAGAGATATCATTAACCAAAATAAGAAGCACTCCATGCCGGTGAAATGGACACGAAAAATGGTATTTGAAGGACTGTTCCCTCATCAGGAGCGCATGAGGCATGCGGTGAACCTTCTGGGGCTCTATCAACGGTCCGGCCTTCAACATACGGTAAGAAAAATCGGATTCATGAAATTGTTCCCTGACCATTTAGCTTCCATGGAAAAAGTGCTGCCGCGCGTCCCTTCTATGAAAGAAATGAAGAACAGGCCTAAGCACCTGAATGCAGAAGGAACTCCGAAAGCAAAAGCGGCATTTTTCACGGGCTGTCTGATGGATACGATGTTCCTTGAAACAAATAACGCCACCCTGAAACTCCTGCAGATGGCTGGCTGCGAATTGGTCATTCCCGACAATCAAGCCTGCTGCGGAGCCCTTCACGGACACAGCGGCGAAAAAGACCGTGCAAAACAAATGGCGAAAAAGAATATAGAAGCATTTGAACAGACAGGAGCCGATTATATCATTACCAACGCTGGCGGATGCGGCGCCTTTCTGATTGACTACGATCATTTATTGATAGAGGAACCTGATTGGCATTCGCGGGCTGTCTCATTCAAGTCAAAATTGAAGGACATCTCTCAAATATTGGCCGATTTAAAATTTACTGAGAACAGATCGTTAAAACTTCCATCGCAAGTGGTCACCTATCAGGATTCCTGTCATTTAAGAAATGTAATGGGGACCGCTTCTGCACCGCGCATGCTCCTCCAAGCGATTGAGGGGATTGTGTTTAAGGAAATGGAAGGTGCAGATCGCTGCTGCGGTTCTGCCGGGATTTATAACATAGTAGAATCCGAAATGTCCATGCAGATCCTGGATCACAAAATGGAAAAAGTCCATGATACCGCAGCAGCTGTCATCGTGACAGCCAATCCGGGATGCCTCCTCCAAATGAAGCTGGGCATCGAAAGAGAAGGATTGAGCCAAAAAATCAAAGCAGTCCATATAGCCGACCTATTGCTCGAAGCTGCAGGAAGCTAGCTGCAGAGCACTGGCACGCCCCGACTTTTGTCGAAAAGGTGAGAGGATTCCCCAAATAAGGATAGTTGAGCGGTTATACTCAAAAGTTGAGCGGTTGTGCCTAAAAGTTGAGGGGTAAATAGCTAAAGTTCGTCGGTTACACACAAAAGTTCGGAGCAAATCAGCTGCAGCTTCGAGCTCATAATAAAAAAACTCGCCATTCCCTGGCGAGTTTTTTCATTTATCCTAGCTGCGATGCTCTTCGTTCAGCTGCTTGATCTCCATGATGATTTCCTTCATGGCATCCTTCGCATCCGGGTATAATCCATTCCAATGCTTGACCAATGATGGCATAGTCTTGGAGATATAAGTATATAAAGCCCACTTCTCAATCTTTTCGTTCAATTGGCGGTCAGATTTCCCCGTCAATAATTCCGTGTACTTCTCAATCAAAGCTTCAAATTGTTCATTAAATTCCTTATCCAAGGCTCTCTCCCCTTTCCAGATTTCGATTATGGCAAAACAAGGGACATGTTTGGCAGCGGGTCCCTTTTTCATCAGAAAGATACGAAAGACAACATGTCTTTCTCATCCGTACTTCCTTCCCATCCCCGTTCAAAGATTTCGGAAAGTAGAATTTATTAAAAGGATTGATCCCTTTCATTCCATTCGGCTGAAAAGCTCCAGGATGGATCAATTCCTCGAAATCCTGCAATGCCTGCGGCCGGTCCTCCAGGACTGTTTCATAAAGCCAATAAAGATATACGGCTGTATTCTCCCATAAAATATATTCTGATATCCGGACTTCCTCTTTCAAGACGTCAAATACCGGCATCAGCCATTCATGGAATAAATACTCCCACCCTTCCTTCAGCCAAATCGAACGGTCGATTGTTTCATCATAAGGCATCATGGACGGCTGGTCAAAATAGAAGTCGAGGAGCCGCAGACCTTCTTTTTCATGTTCGGCTACATATATCTTCTCCGCATCCAGGATCGGCCTTCTATTGAATGCCGTCATGCTATGAAAATAAATGACCGCCAAAAAAGATAGACGTTTCACTAAAATGGACGCTGCTGCCTGCCGCTCTAGGATTCGCCCTGAACCACCGGTCGTCGCGATCCGCTCCCTTACATGCCTACTGGTGTGAAAATCAGATAGGTGAAATGCAGCAGATGCCGGAATTCGATCAATCAAGCGGAACTTTTTCAGCTCTTCGACTTCCTCTTTCGTCCACCCCTCATACATTTGCCGTTTCAGCCTTTTTCAAAATGCAGCGTCCTCTTCCATAGGGAATGCACAAAGGCGTGCCGAAAAGCGGATCCATGGTGACTTCGCATTCCATTTCAAAAACATCTCTGACCAGGCTGCAATTGATGACCCTTTCCGGTTTGCCTTCCGCATAGACCTTTTGATTTTTTATGGCCACAATATGATGGGCATAGCGGCACGCAAGGTTCAAGTCATGCAGGACCATGATGATTGTGCGCTGTTCTTTTTCATTTAGCTCAAAAAGGAGATCAAGGATTTCAATCTGATGCGTCATATCCAGATAAGTAGTAGGCTCATCCAAGAGAATGATGTCAGTGTCCTGGGCAAGTGTCATGGCAATCCAGGCACGCTGGCGCTGTCCGCCTGAAAGCTCATCGACTTGGCGATCCTTCAATTCCTCCATGCCTGTTGCCTTTAACGCCGCATTCACTTTTTCTTCATCTTCTTCGGACCATTGCCTCAGCCAGGTTTGGTAAGGATAGCGTCCCTGTTTGACAAGCTGCAGCACCGTAAGTCCTTCCGGAGCCGTAGGGGATTGAGGCAGAATAGCCATTTTCTTCGCGACTTCTTTCGTCGGCAGTTTCGCTATTGAGGTTCCATCCAGCAAAATCGAACCGGAATGGGGTTTCAAAAGCCTGGCGATCGATCGAAGCAGCGTGGATTTCCCACAGCCATTGCCTCCTATGAAAACCGTGATTTCCCCCTTAGGGATTGTCAAATCAAGTTCATCAATGATAACGGAACTCCCATAGCCAAGCGTCAAAGAGTCAGTCCTTATCATGTTTTCCATCTATAAAAACTCCCTTTCAGAGGTATATAAAAAATTGATTGTCTTCAAGCGTTTTTCATACGGAACAGCAGGTAAATGAAATATGGCGCCCCTATCGCAGCAGTAAATACCCCTGCCGGAACTTCCAATGGGATAAACAGCGTCCGCCCGATCAAGTCGGCAGCCATCACCAGAATGCCTCCAATAAAGGCAGAGGCAGCAAGCAATAACCCGAAAGAGGAACCTACCAGTCTTCTGGCCATATGAGGAGCCATCAATCCTACAAACCCAATGCCGCCTGCAAATGCCACAGCTCCTCCGACAAGGCCGGTAGTGAGCATGAGGAGGAGCAGCCGGTTTTTCTGAATGGCGCTTCCCGCTCCCACCGCAATATCTTCCCCAAGTTCCTGTATAGAAATATTCCTTGCAGCCACAAAAGCAAAAATCAGGAGCACGACGGTCCATGGGAGAACTATCCATACATTTTTCCATGTAGATCCGTTCACTGTACCTGTTATCCATATATTCGCTTGGCTTGCTTGATAGATTGGGCCTAAAATCATTAGAAGTGTAGTGAATGCCTGCATCAAAGTGGAAATCCCTATGCCGATAAGTACAAGCCGGATCGGGGATATCCCATTCCTCCATGCCAATACATATACTAAAAATGCAACAAAAGAAGAACCAAGAAATGCAGCAACAGGCAGCCACTCCACGCTCACCGTCAAAGCATTGTTTGCGTCACTGAAGATGGCCAGGAATGCCACAACGGCTGCACTCGCGCCGCCGGAAATTCCAATGACATCGGGGGATGCAAGCGGATTCCGGATCATCCCCTGCAAAATGGCTCCGGCCGCGGCCAGCGCCATCCCAACGATTAAGGAAACAATGATTCTTGGAAGCCTGAAATCGATGACTATGAGGCGATCCAAATATTCTCCGCCTCCAAAAAACACTTTCAGAACTGTCCATGGACTGATATTCATGTCGCCAAGACACGTGCTGACTGTAAATAATAGAACTGCAATGATCGCCAGGATTCCTATTTTCGTCAGCGACTTTACTTCAATTAGATAGGAAATGGCGCCCTTCCCTAAACGCAGATTCTTGTATTTATTCATCGGGCACCGAACCCCCTTCTGGCAATGTAAATAAAGAATGGTACGCCGATCAGCGCAGTCATGACACCGACAGGGACTTCCTGCGGCATGATGATATAACGTGCACCGATATCAGCGGCCAGAAGCAGGATGGCCCCAAGGAGGCCTGAAAGCGGCAATACCCAGCGGTGATCGATCCCGATAATTTTCTTTGTGATATGCGGTATTACAATCCCGATGAATCCGATTGGGCCGGCTATCGCAACAGCACCACCTGCAAGGAAGACCGTCAGCAAAGCAGCCGCAACCTTAACGAGTCCAATCCTTAGGCCGAGTCCTTTCGCTACGTCATCCCCCATGGCAATGACATTTAATTTTCCACTGATCAGCAGTGCGCCGATCCATCCTGCAAGCAAATACGGAAAAACAGATCCAAGGATGCTCATGCTCCTCCCTTGAACAGAACCAGCAAGCCAGAACAGCACCTGCTCTAAAGCAGATTCATTGAGGACGAGCACGCCTTGGGTGAAAGACGAAAACATGGCGGCAAGAGCGGCTCCAGCCAAAGTAAGCTTCATCGGGGTGAGCCCTTCCCTTCCTGCCGATCCAATGATGTAAACACCGGATGCGGCTGCAGCGGCTCCTAAAAAGGAAATCCACGCAAAAGCTTGAAGATTGGAAAACTGAAAGAAGCTCACAGCAATCACGACCGCAAAACCGGCACCCGCATTGATTCCAAGGATGCTTGGAGAAGCAAGCGGATTCTTTGTCAGCGTTTGCATGATTACACCTGACATAGCAAGTGATGCCCCTACCGCAGCAGCAATCAGCGCACGCGGCAGACGGACTGTTTTAATGATGATATGTTCATTTGATCCATCGAAGACAGTAAATGCGTCAATGGCTGTCTTCAAAGAAGTATGTGTATAGCCTAAAACAATGCTCAACCCGATAAATATAAGCATTATTAAGGCAAATAGTATTAAAATCAAACTCTTTCGAATCCCCATTATCCTTATATACCTTTCTATTCTTATCTCTATTTATAGTCTAGGAGAAAAATCACACACCGTCAATGATTTTGAAAATCATTATCAATTAACCGTTGACAATCATTCTCATTTAACTTAGGATTAAGCTATAAACTTATTGATAATGATTATCATTAATATTTAGGGGGAAATACATATGAAAAAATTAGTGGCCCTGTTCACTATCCTTACTCTGCTCTTGCTTGCTGCCTGCGGGAAGACAGATGACAATGCAGCTGGAGGAAGTTCAACAAATACAGAAAAAGAAAAAAGCTATACCATTGAACATGCCATGGGTTCAACTGAAATCAAAGGAACGCCAAAAAGAGTGGTCATTCTAACAAATGAAGGAACAGAAGCACTCCTCTCCATGGGCGTAACCCCAGTCGGAGCAGTGCAATCCTGGACAGGAAATCCTTGGTACGATCATATCGCTGACAAAATGAAGGATACAAAAGTGGTTGGCACAGAAAGCGACATTAATATTGAAGCAATCGCAAAGCTTAAACCTGATTTGATTATCGGCAATAAAATGCGCCAGGAAAAATTCTACGGCCAATTAAGCAAAATTGCACCGACGGTCTTTGCAGAAACTCTTCGCGGTGATTGGCAGGAAAACTTCAAACTTTATGCGAAAGCTCTGAATAAAGAAGAAAAAGGCAAAGAAGTATTAGATGCCTACAATAATCGAATTGACGAAATCAAAACGGAATTAGGCGACAAGGTCAATACAAAGGTTTCCATGGTGCGCTTCCTTGCCGGAGATGTAAGGATCTATCATAAAGACTCCTTCTCCGGTGTCATTCTCGACCAAATCGGATTCCAGCGCCCTGGCGACCAAAACAAACCTGACTTTGCCGAAAAAGGTGTAACAAAAGAAAGGATCCCTGCCATGGACGGAGATGTCCTCTTCTATTTCACTTATGATACGGGTGATGGCAAAGCAAACCAAGTCGAAAAAGAATGGCTGGAAGATCCACTCTTCAAAAACTTGAACGCTGCTAAAAATAACAAAGTCTACAAAGTGGACGATGTCATCTGGAATACCGCTGGCGGCGTAATGGCAGCCAACTTGATGCTCGATGATATCGAAAAGATCTTCCTAAATAAATAATGACACTAAGAATCCTTCGGGGTTCTTTTTTTATTGTTTAAATTTCATAAATTTACATCTTGCGGTAACACTAACCTCATATGAACTTTAATTGGCAATGGAGGGTGAAGCGGATGTGGCCTTTTTCCAAAAAAAATAACAGCGGGGATAAGGGCACGGAAAAGAGCCCGGAGCAAATCAAAAAAGACTTTCAGCAGGAAGTTTCTAAATCCGAAGATTACAAAAAAACATGCTATGAGAACCGTTTTTCCAAAACGAATTTTTATTTTCATTTTATTTCAGCATTAGTAGATGAGAATATCCTGCAAAAAGATGTCCTTCCTTATCTCTTGGAGAATCACTTCGAGAGCATTGATCAAATCAAAAGCTTAGTTCCGGTTGCTGATATTGAAATCAGCGATGATCCATCCATAATCGAAAAAAAGCTCTTCAACGGATATGTATTGGTTAAACATCAATCGGATAATAACCGATATGCATTTGTCGCAGCTCAAAAAGAAGTAGTCAGAAGCATCACGCAGCCAGAAGTGGAATTCAGCGTCATCGGACCAAAAGAGGCTTTTGTTGAGTCCATCGACCAAAATATCAATCTTATACGGAAGAGGTTGTCCATTAAGGAGCTGGTTATCGAGCGTTTTGTTGTCGGAACCCTGTCAAAGACACAAGTTGCCTTGATCTACGTCGATGGATTGACGAATGAAGAAAATGTGAATACTGCAAGGCAGCGGATTCAGGACGTCGATTTCGATCAAATCAACGACAGTTCCTACTTGGAACAGATAATTGCCGATAATACGTATTCTGTCTTCCCTCAACTATTGGATACGGAACGGCCGGACCGGACGGCTGCTGTTCTTGCAGAGGGCAAGCTTGTCATCATTGTTGACGGATCTCCTTTGGCTCTCATCGGCCCGACCACATTGGTTGAGTTTTTTAATGCATTTGAGGATTACTTTTTGAATTGGTACATTTCCTCATTTTTACGCCTTTTGCGGGTTTTCGCCGTTTCATTCTCTATTTTAATCACGCCTGTCTACGTTGCGGCGCTTACTTATCACTATGAATTAATCCCGAAGGATTTGATGGCTACACTGATTACATCCCGGCAGGAAATCCCGCTGCCGCCGATTCTGGAAGCATTTTTTCTCGAGTTGACGATTGAACTCCTCCGGGAGGCCGGAGCACGACTGCCGACAAAGGTCGGACAGACAATCGGTATCGTAGGCGGTATCGTAATCGGGACAGCTTCGGTTGAAGCAGGCCTAACAAGCAACGTTCTATTGATCATCGTTGCATTGGCTGCACTGGCCTCCTTTACGACCCCGGTCTACAAAATGGGCAACACCATCAGGGTCCTGCGATTTCCTTTTCTCATTTTCGCACAGCTATGGGGGCTTCTTGGAATCGTTTTTTGCTTCAGCCTGCTCATGGCCCATCTGCTGCAGCTAAGTTCGCTCGGGCGCCCATTTTTAGAGCCGCTCTTTCCACCACGCATACGTGATTTCAAAGATGCACTTATCCGGCTCCCTTTTACAGCCCAATCAACGCGGCCGGAATATTTGCGTACACAAAAGCCGGAACGTTTCAATAAAAAGCAAGCAACTAAAAAGGTCGATATTGACGAATAGGCAATGGAGGTGATCTAATGCAACCCGTACCGGAATCCCGAAAAATTTCAGCGAGCATCGTTTTTTTCACTGTTTCTTCTATACAAATAGGCGTTGGAGTTCTTGGTTTCCAGCGGATCATCGCAAAAATTGCCGGATATGACGGTTGGATGAGCATCATCATTGCAGGGATCGCCACCCATGGCGTCATGTACGTCATCTATAAAATCTGCGAAAAAGGTGACGGGGATATCATCCATGCACAGCACTTTGTATTTGGAAAGTGGCTTGGCAGCTTGCTTAACCTATTTTTTGCATTTTATTTCTCACTCGCTTCCATCACGGTGGTTCGGACGTTCTTGGAAGTCATTCAAGTCTGGATGTTTCCTACTCTATCGAATTTTTGGTTCAGCCTATTTTTCCTGCTGCTGGTCCTATATATAATCAACGGCGGTTTCCGAACAGTCGCTGGTGTTGCTTTCTTCGGTACTGTCCTGCCGAGCTACCTGCTGCTCCCTTTCTTGATGGCCATTCCACATTCTGACTACCGGAATCTCTTGCCGATATTCGATTCTTCCATCTTGGATATATTGAAGGGGGCGCACAGCATGTCCCTTACCTATCTGGGCTACGAATCACTCCTGATTTATTATCCGTTTATAAAGGAACCGGGAAAATCGAAGAAGTTCGCCCATTTCGGCCTTTTCTCCACCACTCTGGTTTATTTGTATACAGCTTTGATAACATTCGGCTACTTCAGTCAAGGGCAGCTCCAAAAAACGATTTGGGCAACCTTGTCATTGTGGAAAATCGTAGAACTCCCTTTCGTAGAAAGATTTGAATATATCGGCATCGGAAACTGGTGTCTCATCATCATGCCAAACATATGCATTTCCTTATGGTGCGCCAGCAGGATCATCAAAAAAACATTCCCGATCAGCCAAAAATGGTCTGTGATTATTTTATCAGCGGCCTGCCTTTTGGTCGTCACCCTTTTTAATACAAGGCTCCAAGTCAATACTCTGAACGACATCATGGGGAAAATCGGATTCTATTTAAATTTCATCTACCTCCCTCTTCTATTGATTTTGCTGCTTATCGTAAGGAAGGTGAAGAAGAAGCATGAGACATAAACTTCTGCTGCTCCCATTATGCGTATTGCTTTTGACAGGCTGTGTAGAAAGGGAAATCATTGATGATTTAAATATTGAAACAGCTGTAGGCTATGATAAAGCTGGCAACAAACTAATTAGGGGAACAGCTTTATTTCCTGCTTACCAAAAAGACAAGACCATTCAGAATGTAACCATGACAGCCACCGGTACAGTAACAAGGGATATTCTGACCAAGCTCGAAAAAGAATCTACTGAACCACTCGTGACAGGAAGTTTACAGGTCGTTCTATTCGGGGATACACTCGCACGTGAGGGATTAATTACACTAGGAGACTCTTTGCAGAGGGATGCAAGCATCGGATCGAGGATTTTCCTTGCTGTGGTCGAAGGCGGCACCGCCGAAGATTTGTTGAATGGACAGTACGGAAATCGCGGTAATGGAATGTACATATATAATCTGATCAATCACAACACGGATTATCGCGATCTTCCTTCAACAAACCTTCATGATTTTTTATTCGATTTTTATCAGGAAGGAAAGTCTCCCTACCTGCCGATGCTGAAGAAGGTCGCTCCCGATCAGCTCGCCATTACTGGTGTCGCATTGTTTGACATCGACAAGTATGTTGAAAAAATCGACGCAGAGGATCTCTTTTTCTTTAAATTGCTTGTCGATAAATACAGCGAAGGAAGTTATGTTGTAAAAGTGGGGAAAGAACAGGCAGCCATTCGCAGCATCCATTCCAAAAACAAAATACGGGTCCATCGAAAAAATGGAAAAGTCTCCATTACCATCGAACTGGATGTAAAAGGCATCATCAGGGAATACACCGGAAGGAACCTATCGCCTGCCGCCATCGCAGCCATCCAAAAATCATTCGATAAAGAAGTAAAGAAAAAATCAGAAAAAATGATCAAACGATTCCAGGAGCTCGGCATCGATCCAATCGGCTTCGGTTTCCGCGTCTCCAACTCAGACCGCCATTTCGAACTGAAAAAGTGGCAGGACCAATACCCTGACGTGAAAATAAAAGTCATTCCTTCTATCGCAATTACAGAGTCAGGGACAGTGGAGTAAGCAAAGCTTAACTGTCCAGCTAAACCACACCACAAAAAAAGGGACGCCCACGTCGGGACGTCCCTTTTCTTATGCCTCTGATGAAAACATGTATTTTTTATAATGGTAGCGAATCGAGAAAATCAAGCCGACCGCAAACATATTTCCCATCAAGGAACTTCCTCCATAGCTGATGAACGGAAGTGGAATCCCTGTGATCGGCAGCAATCCGATTGTCATGCCGATGTTTTGGAATACATGGAAGGTGATCATGGAGATGACACCTGTACAAATGTAGGAATAGAAATCATTTTTCGTTTCCAATCCAGCCTTGGTGATATGGTAGATCAGCATAAAAAAGAGGCTGACCAGAATGCTTCCTCCGATAAAGCCGAATTCTTCACCGACGACACTGAATATGAAATCCGTATGGCTTTCCGGCAAGTAGACATCACGATGACCGAAGCCTTTCCCGCCTGTTTCCCCTGAACCGATTGCCAAAAGCGAACGAGTCAGCTGAAAGCCGGTGTCACTTTGATAGTTGTAGGGATCAAGCCAGGAATAGATGCGTCCAAGCTGATACTGCTTAACATGCAAATATTTTTCTAGTAAATTTGGGTACCAGACAACCAAAGAAAGGACGGCTCCTGCAATGACTGAGAATCCTCCGAAAATCGGGAGTAGCAGCTTCCATGTTATACCTGACACAAAGATGATGCCCAGTAGAATGGCAATAAAAACAAGGGATGTCCCAAGGTCCGGCTGCTGCATGACCAATGCGAGCGGAACCATCGTCACGAAACCTAATTTAATGAGAAGCATAAAATCTGTTTTGATGGTTTTTACGAGATATTTTTGATGATGATCGACGACCACACGCGATAAAGCGAGAATCAAGAATACCTTAACGAATTCCGACGGCTGCAAGGATCCAATTCCGGGAAGCTGGAACCAGCTTTTTGCCCCGTTGATTTCATGTGCAATGCTGTCAGGGGCAACGATTAGGAATAGCAGCAGGAATAAGCCGAAACCGTAAAAATACCACGAAAGCTTTTTCAATTGATCTGAATCGAATCGGATGACAATGGAGATGATGCCCACTCCGACGATATACCAGAAAATTTGTTTGAGCAGAAAGTTTTCCGAGCCGTATTGTCCCGTCTTCTGCGCACTGTAAATCGAAACACAGCTAACAATACACATCAGCATCAAGCTGAGGATTAGCCCATAATCAAGCTTAGTTGTAGAATTTTGCTGAGAAGTCATCACTTCGTCTCCTCTAATCTATAAAGTGCATAGTTACTATTATACTTAAACATCTGCTTGAAACAAATGAACAAATCGTGTTGGGAATATTTTCACATAATAGTGGATTGCTAGGATAAAGATTCCTCGAAGTTTATGCGCCTTTATTCAAGTAAGGCTGGTTCTTCAATACTTCCTCCAGCTTACGGGATAATAGGAGCGGCATAGGACCAGAGCGGAACTTCTTGAATCCCAGCTTCCTTTTTTTATAAAAAAGGACAAGAGATGCATTTCCTTTTCGTTCATGCCATTCATAATGATCAATTTCTTCCCAGTTTACTAGGAGGCCATTGATCATCATACCTCCATTCCTTACTTCAATGACATTGCTGAAGAAAAACAGGTATGGAAGCGCTGCTGCAATGGTCAACCCATAAAACGGCTCCACGAATACATTGTATCCCCATGCAAAAACAACAAAAATCATGAGTAAATACGCCGCGATGATGCCAATTCGATAAATGGTATCATCGGTTGTTTTCCATCTCATAAGAAGGCTGTATTCATCAAATTCACGCCGCTCTGGATATGTCACTTTTCCAAGTCTATTTCTCTTATGATAGCTGACGATCAGTTCGAGATAGACCAAAAACACAATGGCACAGACGACAGAAACAAATAATACATGTAAAGTGTCCATTTCTTTTCTACCCCTATATTTTTAAAAATGAGTTAATAATTGGATAATACTTTCTTACCCTAGACTATACTACCATATTTTTCTTCCAATTTGGATAAGGATAAATTGCCTCTTCATGACATTGCGTATAAAATAATTAAAGCGGCCGCTTCTTGGCAATTATGAAATGACTAACAGGAGGAAAAGACATGCAATCCATTCAAAACGTTGAAACATTCGAAGAAATCATCGGACAGGATCAGCCCGTCATCGTAAAGTTCTATGCTGGCTGGTGCCCGGACTGCACTAGAATGAACATGTTCATTGATGAAATCATCGCGGAATATGACCAATATAAATGGTATGAACTAAACAAAGATGAAATGCCCGAGCTTGCAGAAAAGTATACTGTCATGGGCATTCCGAGCCTTCTCATTTTCAAGAACGGTGAGAAGAAAGCACACTTGCACAGTGCCAATGCAAAAACTCCAGAGCAAGTTAGAGAATTTTTGCAAGAACAAGAGTAATTGTTTACAAACAGAATGGCCGATTTGGGGATCATATTTCCTCATCGGCCATTTTTTTGGGCTTTTCAAAATCCAGAAAATGGTGTATATTATATTTAGACATTTATCTAAATATCTAATTGGAAGTGAACAATCGATGAATTCACCCTTCAAAGCATTATCAGATCCCACTCGCAGAAAGATTCTTCATTTGCTGAAAAGCAAAGATTTGACAGCCGGTGAAATTGCTGACCACTTCCAGATTTCAAAACCGAGCATCTCCCACCATCTTAGTCTGCTGAAGCAGTCTGGTTTGGTGCTTGATGAGCGTCATGGCCAGCATATCATCTATTCCTTGAATTCCACAGTGTTTCAGGAACTGATGGCTTGGTTTATGGACTTTTTACCGGAAAAGGGGGAAGAAAAAAATGAAGAATAACAATCATCTTGCTTGGAATATCCATGATCTATTCATTGCTTTGATTGCCTTGATTCCTGTCATAATGGCCGCTGTCTTTTATAAGGACCTGCCGGATTCAGTGGCCATCCACTTCGGTGTAAGCGGCGAGCCGGACAATTACGCTTCCAAAAGTTCATTTATAATCGTATTTTTCTTGATGAACCTCGGGATTCCACTCCTTATGAAGTTCTCCAAGTTCATGGACCCAAGGAAGCAGAATTACGAAAAGTTCGGGAAGGCCTATCTTATGATCCGGTATTTAATCGCCGTGATCATTGCAGCCATCGGAGTAGTCACACTCCTTTTCAATCTTGGGTACGACGTCAACATTCAAATGATGGTGCTCCTTGGAATCGGGATCTTATTTATCGGAATTGGCAATTATATGGTCCAGCTTAGATCCAATTTCTTCGTCGGGATACGGACGCCTTGGACATTGACCAGTGATGTGAATTGGAGGAAGACCCATCGGCTCGCAGGGCCTTTGTGGATGGGGGCAGGAGTAATCCTACTGATTTGCGCCTTTCTACCGGGTACGATTGCTATGTACATTACAATCACAGTCGCAGCCATCATTGTGCTGATTCCTATGATATACTCCTATATTCTATTTAAAAATGGAAATACATGAAAAAAGCTGGACGAAAATGTCCGGCTTTTTTATGGTCTTTTTGCAGTTAAATAGAATCTGTGTGACTTGAAATCGATATACCCTCTTCGCTCGATTTCATCATGGATTTTCATCAGGGGCTTCCGGTATTTTTCAACCGTAAAGTCCTCAATTTGCCAAGGAATGGCTTTCAGATAATAGAGGATGGCTCCTATATCAAAAAACCTTGTGACGGGAAATTCCTCCGCCCCTTCGATTTCCAGAAAGCCTTCTTTCTTCAATTGTTCACGGGAATAGTCCATATTCCAATGAGCGTAGCCGAACTCTTCTATCGCACATAATGATAAATTCAGCCCCTGGATATCAAGTCCGCCGACCTGCTGAGTGATGAAGGTCCCTCCTGGGGAAAGCACTCTTTTCACTTCCGCTGCAGAAAAAGATTCATGCCGGTTGATGACAAGATTGAACTCGCCATCTTCAAATGGAAGGATATCATCTTCCTCCACTCTTTTCACGTCGATGCCGAACGGCTTCAACCGGTCCCTAGCCACAGGGATATTCGGTTCATAGCCTTCCGTCGCTGCAGTATGGGGTGGAAGCGGCCTCAGCATACTGAGAAACTCTCCCCCGCCAGTCCCCATATCCAATAGGCTGTTCACACCTCGAAGTTCCTTGATGACCATCGATCCGTAGCTCCAGGAAAGCGGTTCTGAATCCATCCGGCCAGTCTCTGTGATATAAGAGAAATCCCAGCCGCTGAAAGGCTCTTCTGCCTGTTTCGCGTAAAATTGAAATAATTCCTCATCCATCATCCTGAATTCCTCCATCGTAAACCTATCCTGTATTTTCCATCTTGCATGAATTGTAGCACAAAACGAGGGCGTGATAAAAATGTTCAACCAGTCTGATGGGGGCAACTGCCCAGTGGCGCATAAGCGGGGCGTTCCGGTGCATAGAGCTTAGGATTCCACGCTCATGCGGGACTGGCGGCGCTGGCGCATAGACTGGGGGATTTCGCGCATGAACACCCCTTTTTGGCGCAAAGACGCCATGTTCCCGCGCATAAGAGATGATCTGCGGCGCATAGGCAGCCATTTTTGGCGCATAGATCATCCGTGAAGCGGCAATTACATTAGGTTTTCCTGCTATTTTACCCAATTTAAGTTCACACTTAACTATTTTCCCCATTATTTGTCGATATTCTGTCAATCATCGTTGCCTACTCGCTCATTTTGGACCATTTTTATCACTATTTTATCCCCATCATGAACTTTTTGCGGTTTTTCTTCCCTGATGTGCTCTCTGGATAGGCTAACGCAACGAAAAATACCACAGTTCAAGAACTGTGGCTTCTGTAATATAGACATTATGATATTTTAAGAGAATCCTTGATAGCAGCCCTTAAATGGCCATCATGCTTTTCTAATAGGTCTAGCACTTCTTTCCCTTTTAAACCGGTGACTAAGGAAAGGATAGCCGGTTTGGCGGAGCCGAATTCTTTTAAGGCTTCCTCAGCTTCTTTTACATCCACACCAGCTGCTTCAGCAACAATCAGTTTCGCTCTTTCCCTGAGCTTTTCGTTTGAGGCCATCACATCGACCATAAGATTGCTATATACTTTTCCAAGCTGAATCATGGAAGCCGTAGATAGCATGTTAAGGATCAATTTTTGTGCTGTACCTGCTTTCATTCTCGTTGAACCCGTTACTACCTCTGGGCCAACTTCAGCGACAATGGCGAAGTCAGCCGCTTGCTCCATCGGTGAATTCGGCGAACATACCACGGCCGCAACAACTGCTCCGAGCTCCTTGGCTTTCTTCATCGCAGCAATGGTATATGGGGTTCTCCCGCTCGCGGCAATCCCTACCACCACATCGTTCGGGCCGACATTGGCATTGACTATATCCTGCTCGCCTCCTTCGAGGCTGTCCTCTGCCCCTTCCATTGCATATTGAATGGCATGGTCTCCGCCGGCAATGATGGCAAGCACCTGTTCAGGGGAAGTCCCATAAGTAGGCGGGCACTCGGACGCATCCAGTATACCGAGTCTTCCGCTGGTTCCAGCACCGATGTAGATCAGCCGCCCTCCATTTTTCATCCCTTTGACGATGTCATCCACCACTTTTGCGATTACCGGCAGAATGGCTTCGATCGCCATCGGCACCTTTTGGTCTTCATCATTGATCTTTTGAATGATTTCCAGGCTTGAAAGCTGGTCTATATCCATTGTGGAAGGATTTCTTTTTTCTGTCATTATGTTTTGAAGGTTCATCTGTGATTCCCTGCCTTCTGTAAAATGTTTTTTGCATCTCCGTTCGGAGGCAGTGTGATATTGCCCAGGATTACCGGTTTAGAGGCTCCTGTGGCGTTAGGAATATTCGAACACTGCTGATGGATTGTTTCATTCGCCAAAAGGGCAAACGCCACGGCCTCTTTCGCTTCTGAAGAAAGACCGATCTCTTCTTGTGTCATGACCATGACCTCCGGAAGAAGCTCTTTCAGCATGGCAAGGAGCGTTTGGTTATAGCTTCCTCCGCCACCGACAATCAGTTCATCAATCGGTGTCTTTGGAAAAACGAAGTCGCGGCAGGACTTGGCTATTGAAGCTGCCGTAAAGTAGGTGGCTGTTGCTATGAGGTCCTCCGGCGAAAGGTGTGGATTTTCTTGTATGATCCTTGAAGTGAAATCCGCGCCAAACAGTTCCCTGCCAGTAGATTTTGGAGGCTCTTTTAAGAAATAATCCATAGAGAGCCAATGATCCACAAGTTCATGCTGTACATTGCCTTCAGCAGCAATCTTTCCTTTCGGGTCATAGGAAATCCCTTTAAAATGCTTGCATAATTCATCCATGATCATATTCCCCGGCCCAGTATCAAAAGCAAACACATCATCCATCGCCGCATCTTTTTGGATGACGGTTACATTTCCGATTCCGCCGATATTCTGCAGTGCTCTGTTTTTCTCCGGGTTCCGGTACAGAATATATTCGGTATATGGGACAAGAGGGGCTCCCTCTCCGCCTGCTGCCATATCCATCGTCCTGAAATTTGAAACGACGACAGATCCTGTCTCGTATGAAATAATCGCGGGCTCACCAATTTGGAGGGTGGATTTTTCCAAATCCCCTTCTTGCTGTGGTATATGATAGATGGTCTGGCCGTGAGAGCCGATTACATCAATTTCTGCTAACGGGACATCAGCTTCCATGCAGACTCTTTTAACGGCTTCGGCAAATTGCTTTCCAAGCTTAAAATTCAGGCTGCAAATGGCGGCCACAGTAGAATTCGCGGGATCCATGGCTGCTAATATCGATTTTTTCATTTCTTCATTATAGGAATAGGTGGAGTAATGAAGGAGTTCAATCTCCGTATTTTCACCATGGCCCTTTATTTTGACAAGGGCTGCATCAATCCCGTCAACGGATGTTCCGGACATGAGCCCAACTGCTAAACGTTCCATTATGAAATGCCCCCCTTGTCTCTCCATGCGTAATAAGCCCCTAATGCAGGCGAAGATTCTGCTTCCATCCAGGTGTACGAACCGATTTCCCTCTTTAAATCCTCCATAAAGGATTCTTGAACCATCTCATTTTTCAGAAGAAGGCTGCCGAATCCACCGATTGGAGTCATGATGTGTGAGGGAAAGTTCATTTTACGGATTAATGCCGCGGTCTGCATGGCAAGCTGCTTCCCTGCGATTTTAAACAGTTCAACGGCTTCTTCATTGCCAGAAAGGGCCATTTCGTTAATGGACTTTGTCAATTCTGCTATTCTATCTTTGCCTGATTGATAGATGAAGCCTTTTAAATCATTAGGTTCCGACAGTTGTAGTTCATTCATGACTGCTATTTCAAATTCAGAGAACGCTCTTCCAGCATCTGCAGCCTGTGTTATTTTTCTGCAGGCACTGACAGCGATATGATAAGAGCTCCCTTCATCCCCTAGCAAATGGCCCCATCCGCCGGAATAGGAGGTCTGCCCATCTCTTTTCCCGAAAGAAATAGAACCTGTGCCGGCGATCGTGATGACGCCATCGTTTCCTTCGAGAATGGCGTAGTGAGCGAGCTCAGCATCATTCATCAGAATGATTGGCAGGTTTGAAACCTCCAAAAGATCTTGTTGAATCTTATTTCTATTGTCCCCGGCCTCTATCCCTGCGATCCCTGCCGCTATCCCAGTAATCTGATGCCCGAACTCGTTTTTCAGGCATTCTTGAACAACGTCTTTAAGATGTTGAGAGGCAAGATCATAGTTTGCAGCGGGGTTTCCGATTCCGCTCTCTGTTTGATAGAGGATTTCTTTCTTTTCGCTGATAACGAGTGCGGTTGTCTTGGTTCCGCCCGCATCAATTCCAATGATATACCCCATAGAGACTCCCCCTTTACTTCTTTTGAAAAGCAAATTTGCCCCATGGATCTAAGTAGTCAATCAAGAAGATTTCCTCTTCGCGAATCCTGCCGACCACATTGGTCTTGCCAGAATTCTTCATATCTTTTAAAGCTATCTGCAATTCCCCTGCATATTGGCCGTACAAATCGTTTTCTATCAATATATCTCCGCGTTTAATATCGCGGGTAAATCCAGGTTTAAACTCACGTCCGCGGTACTTTACCCGGCTCTGCGTGGAACGGATCATATAATCAGAAACATCTCCGCGGTAAAAATGGAATTCGTCAAACATGATGACTTTTTCCAAATCAGTTGTATCATCGTAGACATCCACTGCCAGGGTAATTTTATCTTTATCGATTTCACTCAGTACCTTCAATTCCTTTTCAGAAGCATAGGCATTCCCGATCAGCACGTCATCGATGAGCCCCGTTGCAAATAAATGCTTTGCCTGGACATCGATAGGAAGTTCACGGTGCATTTCCAGAGTTGGAAGCCCTTCTACAATCGGCCATGGACCGAATGTGGCATCATGGGAGGAAACGAATGCTGCCGTCTTCATGCCCAGATCTTTGAATTTCTTGCTGCAATCAATAAAAAACGGGTAGGACAGCCCGGCATATCGATGAGGATAGAAATTATGGCAGCCAAGGAGGTTTTGCTTGTTTGGCTGATAGGTCATGATATTATCGATATATTTCGTCGCATTGCTCATATTCAATTCGATTTTCAGGTTATACGGATTGTAGGTCATGATCGATTCCTCATGGCCGGTGAAGCCCATATCAAGGCGTATTCCAGCTGCGCCGAGGTCTGCAAAGAGAGAAAGATCATCATAAGAGACGCCAAGTTCCTTGAACACGCGCGGACTGATATCGGCAATGACTTCCATTCCAAGTTCCGTCGCATACGCAATGGTCTTTTTAAAATCAGAAAGGATTCTTTCTTTTTCTCCATCTACTGAAAGCAAGCAGGTAAATACCCGCTCGAAATCGTATTTACGCGCCAATGCAATATATTCCATATCCCTTTCAGGAGTCGAGTGATTCGGATAGATTGAGATGCCTAAGCGTTTCATTTGATGATTCCTCCTCTTACTAATTTATTTTGTAAGGCTGTCCATTTTTTTCAGCAGCTTAATCATTTGCTCGATCAATGAAATTTCGCTGATGGATGTCATTAAGTGGTCCTGTGCATGAATCATCAATAGAGACTTTTCGAATACGGTCCCATTGATTTCTGCCTGGATCAGCTTCGTTTGTGTTTTATGCGCTTCATTCAATTCTTTATGAGCGTCCTCTATCAATTTATCCGCTTCTTCAAATTCTCCTTTATGGGCTGCTTCCAATCCTTCATAAGCGATGCTCTTTGCGTTGCCCCCGTGAGAAATAATCGTAAAAATATCCATTTCCGTATTCATTGTATTATCCATAGCTGACTTCCTCCTATTAAATTCAGAAACTAGAAGTATATGAAGTTTGTCTCTCTCATATTCCCCTAAACTGAAATTTTATTTTATAAAATATAAATTTACGTTGAAATTTTATTTCAGTCTATCATATAATCATATTAAAATGAAAACCCTTTCAAATCAATCATTAATTTTGGAGGTGATTATGGAGCGCTTTTATATGTTAAACCTCATTGAAAATCAAATGAATAACTACAGCCCGGCAGAACAGACCGTCGCTTATTATGTATTGGAGCATCCTGAGGATGTCCTTTCCATGACAACCAAACAGCTGGCGGCTGAGTGCCAAAGCAGCGAAGCAACCATCATCCGCTTTTGCAAACGTATAGGAATTAACAGTTTCAAAGGGTTGAAGATTGAATTAGCGAAGGAAATCAGCCTGGAGGGAAATCAGGATGAAATGAATGCATCTCCACTTCAATTCGAGGATGATTTGGAGACGGTCATTTCCAAAGTGACCACAAAAACGATCCAAGCTTTAAACAATACGAAAAGCCTCGTATCGGTTGAACAGCTGGATCGTGCAGTCAAAGCCATGCATGAAGGCGAACGCATCTATGTGTACGGTGCCGGGGGTTCTTCACTGGTTGCCAATGATTTGACGCAAAAGCTGCTTCGGATTGATTTTCCCGCATTTCAATCAAATGATATCCACGTTCAAATGATGATGGCTGCCAACATGACTGAAAGGGACATTTTGTTTGTTGTATCAACTTCAGGGAAGACTAGGGAGATTTTACAGCTGCTTTCGACGGCAAAAGAAAAAGGGGCCACTACGATTCTTTTAACACAGTATGGAAAGTCCCCGGCCCGGAGAATGTCCGATGTTGTCCTTACAATATCTGATGAAGAGCATAATATCCGGATCGGGACGATGACAGCTAGAATTGCACAGCTTGCAGTAATAGATGTTCTATTTATTGCCCTGTGCACCAAAAGAGGAAGCAAGGTCTACAAAAAAATCATTGATACGCATCAAGCCGTTCAAAGGATGCAGAAACAGTAATACTGGAGGGAATAGAATGAGAGTTTTATTTGTTTGTTCAGGTGGCATGTCCAGTTCAATCGTCGTCAATGCCCTGAAAAAAGAGGCTGAAAAAGAAGGATTGGAAATGGAGGTCCATGCAATCGGCACTGGTGAGGTGTCCGAAGAAATGGGCAATGGCTGGGATATATGTATGGTCGCGCCTCAAATCCGCCATCGCTTTGATTCAGTCAAAAAAGCGGCTGAGGAAGCTGGCGTTCCATGTGACGCTATTCCGCCACAAGCGTATACTCCGCTTGGAGGACCTGCATTACTGAAGAAAATCAAAGAAGTAACTGCTTAACCAACAATTAAGGGGGATGGAGAATTTATGCAAAAATTTGTTGCTTGGTTAGAAAAAAATCTTTCTGGCCCTATGGCGCGCCTGTCTGAACAGCGTCACCTTCAAGCAATTCGTGACGGGGTTATTTCAGCACTGCCATTCATTATCGTAGGATCATTCTTTTTGATCGTCGCTTTCCCGCCTCTTCCAAAAGACTGGGCAATCACGGAGTGGGCCGCTAAAAATGCCGGCCAGATTTTGATTCCTTACCGTTTGACGATGTTTATAATGTCGCTCTATATAGCCTTTGGGATAGGATACAACCTGGCGAAGAGCTATAAGCTTGACCCGCTTTCAGGTGCACAGATCTCTGTAGCAGCATTCTTATTGACCATCATGCCTCAAGTGGTAGATGGATTTGGTTTTGTACTTCCTATGGCCAACATGGGCGGCCACGGACTTTTCGTTGCGATGATCGTTTCCATTGTAGCAGTTGAAATCCTTCGTTTCTGTAAAGTCAAAAACGTCACGATCAAAATGCCGGAGCAGGTGCCTCCTTCTGTTGCACGTTCCTTCGAAGCATTGATTCCAGTGGCAATCGTGATTTTATTAGTTTCTGCTTTCACCGTTTTACTTGGCATCGACCTTCATGCAGTAATCGATAAAGCAGTTGGTCCATTCGTTAAAGCGGGAGACAGTATTTTCGGCGTCCTTATTCCTGTATTTTTGATTACATTCTTCTGGGCCTTCGGTATCCACGGCGTTTCCGTTGTCGGAACAGTTGCCCGCCCGCTTTGGGAAGTTTACTTGGCGAAAAATGCTGAAGCGGTTGCAGCTGGCCAAGCAGCCCCACATATTGCACCTGAAACATTCTACCAATGGTTCATCTGGATCGGCGGTGCCGGTGCAACATTAGGATTGGTGCTTTGCATGGTATTCTTCTCCCGCTCTAAATATCTTAAGACATTGGGACGCACTTCTTTGCTCCCAGGTATTTTCAACATCAATGAACCGGTCATTTTCGGTGCTCCAATTGTATTGAACCCGATCTTGATCATTCCATTTGTTATTACACCGCTTATCACTGGTACACTATCATATATCATCGTAGCAGCAGGCATTGTGACACCAACCTATGTAATGGCTCCATGGACTCTTCCAGCACCAATCGGAGCATATTTGGCAACAGGCGGAGATTGGAAAGCGATCATCCTTGTATTTGTGAATATCGCCATCTCCTTCTTCATCTACTTCCCATTCTTCAAGATGTACGACAAGAAGATGATGGAAGAAGAACATTCTCAATCTAAAGCGGCTTAAATAAATTTTTGGTTCAAACTGAAGGCTGACTCGATCGCATGGTGAGTCAGCCTTTCCATTACACATTGAGGTGATAAAAATGAATGGTTCAATGAAATTGCCAAGAATCAGTTTTAAAGGTGTATTTATTTTCATGATGATTGTGGTATTGGGAAATTTTCTGCTGGTCAAGCCTTTCCAACTTATCGGGCTCGGCCATGACTGGAGTTTATTCTGGGCAAACGCTGCTGCAGCAACCATTGGAATGAGCCTCGTTCTTCTCTTGATTGATGACAAAGTCAAAGAACGCAAACTGATTTTTAAAAGACTGATTCTCTCTATTGTCGTTTCATTTGGTGTAAGCTACTTCCTCGTTTTTATGGCGTAGCTTGAGTGAAATTAATATATTTTTAGAAGTGACCTTGCAGGTTGAAGCAAAACGAATTAAAAGCAGCCGTGATTGGCGGCGATGGAAATCACAAAGGAAATGCAGGAGCTCTGCCCGGACGCTTGGCTCATCAACTTTGCATATCCCTCCGAATGGTCACTAAAGCTCTTCTCCGCTACAGTCCCCACAAGAAGCTCATAAAAACCACTTGCCCCAATTTTACAACTAGTGCTTTAAAAGGAGATGTAATAATGAACACAACACAAGACACCATCTTGAAAGGCTGCTCCGTTTTCTTGGAAGACCGTGTCCTGGATTGCGGTTTCATACAGATGAAAGGCAGGAAAATTATCAATACAGGCACAATCGATGAGATCCCCACTTCATTTGATGGAAGAATCATCGACCTCCCTCCTGCTTATAAATTGGTTCCGGGCTTCATCGATGTCCATATCCACGGAGCTGCCGGCGCCGATACAATGGATGGCACTTCAGAAGCAATGCAGACAATTACAACGGCCCTCCCTAAAGAAGGTACAACAAGCTTTTTGGCCACCACCATCACCCAAAGTGATTCGCAGATTGAACAGGCGTTAAAGAATGCTGCAGCCTTTGCGGAAATTCAACAGCCTGGACAAGCCGAGGTACTTGGCATCCACTTGGAAGGTCCATTCATTAACTCATCAAAAGCCGGTGCCCAGCCTAAGGAATATATTAAAGATCCTGACATCGCGCTGTTTGATAAATGGAATGAAGCAGCCTCCCAATTGATTAAATTGGTCACTCTAGCCCCTGAATTAAGCAACGGAGAAGCGTTTGTTAAACATCTTTCTAATAATGGAATCATTGCGAGCATCGGCCATTCCGATGCAGATTATATAGACGTAAAACAGGCTGTAGAGGCTGGAGCTACACATGTGACTCACCTTTTTAATGGAATGAAAGGGCTGCACCATCGGGAACCCGGTACAGCAGGTGCTGCTTTGAAGCTGGATGAGCTGAAAGTGGAGCTGATCGTCGACGGCATCCATATCCACCCTGAGATGATGGACCTTGTCTACCGGATGAAGCAGGCGGAACGGATGATTCTGATCACAGATTCCATGAGGGCGAAATGCCTCAAAAATGGCGTCTATGATTTAGGTGGACAGGAAGTATCCGTTGCAGACGGAAAAGCGTTGCTGAAAGACGGGACTCTTGCCGGGAGCATTTTAAAGATGAATGAAGCTGTGCAGAATATGACACGGTATTTGAATGCTCCTTTAATCGAAATCATTAAAATGGCAACGGAAGTCCCTGCTAAACAGTTGAATGTGTATGACCGGAAAGGCAGCCTCTCTTCAGGCAAGGACGCAGACATTGTGCTGCTGGATGAAGAATTACAAGTGGCTTCTACTTGGTGCAGAGGCCAATTAGCTTATCAACGAGAGGATTGAAGACAGAAATGAATATTATTGAAACAGCCAACTATGAAGAAATGAGCCGAAAAGCAGCTGACTATTTAGTAAAGCTTGTTTCCGCAAAAAAAGACGCAGTACTGGGGCTAGCAACGGGAAGCACCCCGCACGGCCTTTATTCGGAGATGGTTGAAGATCATAAAATGAACGGAACATCCTATGAACAAATACGCACCGTCAATTTAGATGAGTACATCGGCCTTCCTTCAACAGATCCGAACAGCTACCATACATTCATGAGGAAAAGGCTCTTCGATTGGATTGACATCAAATCGGAAAACACCCACATCCCTAATGGACAAGCTGGTTCCTTGGAAAAAGAATGCCTCCGCTATGAGCAGATGATTGAAAACCTCGGCGGCATCGACCTCCAAGTCCTGGGGATCGGCCACAATGGACACATCGGATTCAATGAACCCGGTACATCCTTCAACAGCAGCACCCATGTGGTGGAATTAGCAGAAAGTACAAAGAAGGCAAACTCCAGATTCTTTGCTTCTCTAGATGAGGTTCCCACTCAAGCCATTACCATGGGGATCAAGACCATCATGAAAAGCAAGGAGATTCTGCTTCTTGTTTCCGGCTCATCCAAAGCGGAGACGCTTCAAAAGCTTATACACGGACCATTTACAGAGGATTTCCCTGCATCGATTCTGCAAAGACATCCGAACGTCACCATTATCGCGGATCAAGATGCATTAAGCCTCCTCCGCATCAACAAATAATATTGCTTCACAATCGGTAAAATGGAAATTTGAACCTCTTTTAGATATGATGAAGGTAGAAATTGATCAAGGAGGTTTCTCATGAAAACAGCTGTCATCACAGGTGCATCACGCGGTCTTGGTTTTGGCATCGCCAAGAATATGTTAGAAGAAGGCATCGGTGTCATCACCATTTCACGAAATGAAAACATAGAAATCAAAGAACTGGCAAACAAGAATGGACTTTCCTACAACCATTTCCAATGTGACTTATCCTCTGAAAAGGATGTCGTGGAAACGTTCGGAAAAGCTGCATCTATCGCTTTCAGTTCAGGAATTGAAAAAGTGTACTTATTTAACAATGCGGGAACTGTTGAACCAATTGAAACAGTTGGCAGCCTGCCTGTAGAAGAAGTTGGATTCAGTGTGCAGACCAATTTGATTGCGCCTATCCTGATTTCAAATATCTTTTTACACCATTCTAAAGAATCCAAAATTCCTGCAGACATTGTTAATGTTTCATCCGGAGCCGGTGAAAAGCCCTACCAAGGATGGAGCGTCTACTGCTCCACTAAAGCAGGATTGAATATGTTTACTAAAACAGCTGCATTGGAACAAGAACAGGCAGGAACAAACAATAAAATCATTGCCTACAGCCCGGGAATCATGGATACAAACATGCAAGGCACCATCCGCTCGTCTTCCCAAGAAGCTTTTCATGATATCGATCGGTTTAAAAAGTTTAAAGAAAACGGAGACCTTCGCCATCCGGACGTTGTAGCCGGTGCTATTGTAAACCTCCTTCTGCATGGTGAAGTGAAAAGCGGAGAAATCTATCACGTAAATGATCTTATTTAAAACGCAAAAAGATGTCCGAAATGGACATCTTTTTTTATGAGAAATTTATTAATCAAACGTTTGATTAATTTACTCGGGCTGCAGTACTGACGCCTTTTCTGCCGGTGCGTCATTCTGTAAACCTGCAGAATCCTGTTCTTTATCACGCTTGATTTTGCTGCTGCCTACAGACAGAGCAACAAGGATTCCAAGAGCAATGAAGATCAACCCGCAAAGGAATACAGTCGAGAATGAACTGGACCATACTTCAGCCAACGTCGTCACGACATTCCTTCTGATTGGTTCAGGAAGCGGCATAGCTTCCGGCTTCAACAGAATGCCGAACATGGTGTCGGCCTGTTCTCCAATCTGCTTCAAGACCTTTAACATGACAGGATCAGATTCAGCGGAAATGGCATCCTGCATCTTATTATCGATGGAATGATTCATAACCGTATTCAAAATGGTGATCCCGATTGTACCGCCAATGGAGCGGAAGAAAGTCGATGCAGATGTGACTTGGCCTAATTGATGCTTTGGATATTCATTCTGAATGGCAATCATCAAAGTCGGCATGACGAGTCCCATTCCAAATCCTAAAACGACCATATAAAGATAAGCCGTAAACTCGCTGGAATCCATTCCCATCGTGCTCATCAGATAAAATCCAGCAGATGCAATGATCATCCCAAGCGTCAATACTGTACGGAAGCGGAATTTAAGCAAAAGCCTTCCGCCAATGATGCTTGCCACGATTAAAGCGATCATCATCGGAGTCATGGTAGATCCTGCTTTTGTCGGGGAAACCCCTAATATCCCCTGCATAAACATCGGGACAAACATGATAGCGCCAAACATTCCAAGACCAAGCAAGAAGCCCAGCAAGTTCGTTGTCGCAAAAATCCGGTTCTTGAAGAATCTTAAATCCAGAATCGGGTCTTCTGCTTTTCTTTCGATCAATCCGAAAAGGACCAATAAGATGACGGCTCCTCCGAAGACGAGCAAGCTTGTCATGGACTGCCATTCAAACTTATCTCCTACAAATGTGAGTCCAAGGAGCAGCAGGACAAGGGCAGGGACGAATGAAACAATACCCCACACGTCGATTTTCCCTTTTCCCTGGCCGGCAATGATTTCGTTTTTCAATCCCAGTACAATCAGCATCGTAGAGAATAATCCGAATGGGACGTTGATCAGGAAGATCCAATGCCAGCTGATGTTATCAACCAAAACTCCGCCGATGAACGGTCCGATGATTGAGCTCAGACCATAGATGCCGCCGAAGACTCCCTGCCACTTCGCCCTTTGCTCAGCTGTAAAGATATCGCCGATTATCGTTTGGGACAATGGCATGATCATTCCTCCACCGATTCCCTGAAGAGCGCGGAAAATGATGAGCTGCTCCATCGTATGCGCCGCTCCGCACAATGCGGAGCTGATGATGAAGATGAGGTTTCCAATTAAATAAAGTTTTCGCCTTCCATAAATATCGGATAACTTCCCGACAATGGGTACGACCGTAGTCGATGTGATCAAATAAGCTGTCGTCACCCATGCAAAGATAGAGAAGCCGTTAAGGTCTCCGATGATGGTCGGCATTGCCGTCCCAACGACTGTCTGTTCCATTGCACTGAAAAACATCCCAATGATCAAACCAGTCAGGACCAGTCTTTTATTAATACCATTATGCGCCTGTTCCACTTTGTTCGCTCCTTACTGTAATCTATTTCTTCAGTCAAAATGAATGACTGGTCAGATTAAAAAAATACTTCACTAAATGAACCACTTTGTTACTATATCTATTTTTGACCACCTGGTCAATATTTTTTTGAAAAAGAAATTTCGATTGTTTTTTGTGAATTTATTATCAATTAGCGGAATTTAACACAAAAAAACAAGCATGTATTTAACATGCCTGCTTAACGAAATTAGGAGTTGACGACAGACCCTTTTTTAACATTCCAATTTACTTTTCGGAACAGAGTGGCATTGTCATCTTTAGGAAGGATAAGATGGACTACTGTTCCTTTTCCGACTTCACTTTCAAATGAAATTTTCCCATCAATGGATTTTAATAATTTGAATGCGACAAAAAGCCCCCTGCCAATTGTTTCTCCATTTAAATGGCGAAGATAATACTTAATTTCATTCAGCTGTTCATGTGTCATCCCTATTCCGTTGTCGGTAATGGAAATGTGCAGTTCATGAATATTTTCAGATGCTTCAATCAAAACAGTTCCATTCTTTGGGGTTGCATCAATACTATTTTTCATTAAGTTCAATAAAATTTGCTTTACTTTAAGTGGGTCTCCCTTTAATACCAAATCAGAATCGGCATTTACAACAATGGGAACTTCCTTGAACTTGGAATAGGATGATAGAAGTTTCGACAAATCACTTATCATAGAATCCACTCGTATAGGCTCAAGTTCTCTTATCTCGTTTTTCGTATAAGAAATATAATGATCCACAATCCCCTCTACTTTTTCCAATCCATTAAACGCTGCTTTTAAAGGTGGAGTGTTTGGATTTAATTGTTGAAATGATTCTTTGACTTCCTGCATGGAGGATTTCACATCATAGGCAAGCAAAGATGAAATCTCATGGAATATACTCTTCTTCTCAGCTTCATGGAAGGCATCCCTCTGCCTAATATAACCCATGATATTTTCAACAAAGTAGCAAAATAGGGAAAGGGCAGCAATATAGGACAATGCCATGAATACGATAACTTCCAATGTCGGAATGGTAAGCTGAATCACCTGGTCTGAGAACCAAAATTGAAAAGCAATGGAGAAAATCAGCACCAGTACAGTAAGGATGGAATAAACGACACTGAGATAGACTTTACGAGCCGTGCTTTCTTCTAAGAATGTTTTCGATTTTGGAAGAAATATCAAAAGCAGAGCTAATGCACAACATAATACTGTAGTAGAACTAAGCATCCCGCCGAGGCTGAACCGGAATAAAACAAGCATGGTCCCGGTAATTAGAGCAGACTGCTGCCCGCCGTAGAGTACCGCAATCAAGAAAGCAATCCACCGAAAATCCCACAGGAAACCTTCTCCAGCAACAACAGGAAACTCCATACATGCCATTGCTGCAAAGCCGCAGATGATGCCAAGATAAATTCCCCTGCGCCGCTGTGAGGAATGGCTGGCAATAAACGGATAAAAATATAATGGCGTCAATATCAGGAAAAAATTCAATAATAAATCTTTCAGCCACATTGCTTGTCCCCCCAATCTCATCATTTCCTGCTGAATTCAAATTTTAAATAATAGAATCGTTTGATCGTCTTCCACTTTTCCTTGATGAAAGTCCATTATTTTCTCATATAAAAGCTCTGTGAATTTCTGGGCAGGCAAGTTCAAATCCATTTCCCTGATGAAGTTCTTAATGAATTCATTGCTATCAATGGCTCTGTTTCTCCGTTCAATAATTCCATCCGTATAAAATAATAAGAGATCTCCCTTTTCTAACGTTATCGATCCCCGGTGATACTTAATGTTCGAATCGATCCCAAGAAGAGGATTTCCGGTTGTCAATTCAATAAAGGCATCCTCGGCCGGTTTATAATGCAGTCCAGGTTCGTGCCCTGCTGAAGAAAATAAAAATTTTGAGTTTTGCTGATTGAATTGACCAACAAACATCGTGATAAAAGAAGAATCATAGACAAACTTGGTAAAGTAGCTATTGATCTTGTTCAGGATTTTTTCAGGATCCGAATGCGACTCCATTGCAAATTTCAGCATGGTCATCTGAATTGCAGCAGGTATTCCCTTTCCACAAACATCTGCAATGGCGAATAATATCTCTTCATTATGTTGAATGACATTATAGAAATCCCCATTCAGCTTTTTAAATGATTTACTTATAAAACCCATATCCACTGTTTGAGGTTCTTCAATGGTTGAAAAAAGCGTTTCTTGAACAGAAGCTGCAATTTCCAGTTCATATTCAATATTCGCTTGCTCTGTCTGCAATTGTTCAAGCTTTTTTCTTTCTGAAACATCCAGAAACGTCACTACAGTTCCAACAATGACGCCATTTTCTATGATCGGCCTTGTAAAATATTCAACTGGAAATCGGCTTCCATCCTTTCTCCAAAACCATTGATCGACGGAAAACATTGTTTTTTCTTCCATATCAGGAGATGTAAATAAAAGACTGGAACTCTCGTCTTGGATGGAATGATGTATATACTTATGGATGGTTCGGCCAATCAGCTCATTTTCCCTGAAACCAAGCATTCGGCAGGCAGAATCATTGATAAACATAACCTTTCCACTCTGGTCGATTCCAAATATCCCTTCTACCACAGAATTAAGCAGTCTGCTATAGTTGCTGGATAGCTCGGCTACCTTTTCATATGGCTGCTTACTCATTAGAAGGAATACTGCTTTAAAATAGTAGAAATAGCCGATGATTTTAAAGAAATGTGAAAGAATATACGGGCCATAAATATCTCCGGATGCTCCAAGAATAATCATCATGAAAGATGACAGTATGAGGAACATTGAGGATATTCCTACTAATAGTCCTTCCTTCCGCTTATTTCGCCGATATGCCCTGATAATGATCGTTAATACGAAAATGTGAATAAGACAGTAGATGATTTCTAAAATTAGTTTGATCAAAGTGAAAGACCCACTATTGTAGAGGTTTGGGAATGCTGTGGAATAAGTGGAAATTACAATGGTAATCAAAATTGTGCTCAACAAGACCAATGTAAATGAAAATTGTCTGACTGCCCTATTTTTGCTTTTTTTCTCAGGCAGCAATATGAGTGTAAGGATACTTGCTGCTTCCACCATCCGGCCTAAAAGGGTAAACCAAATAGAGGGCTGAGTGAACCTCTCTCCGAACAAAGGGAGACCTTCATATGTAAGAGCATGGAATAAATCCATTATCCCGACCGTAAAGAAAACGCTGGAAAAGACGATGATTTTGTAAGACGCGTAAGGCTTATAGAAAGTCAGGCCCTGCATCGCAATACTGAAAGCGATGAAAACGCTGATTATTTCCATTAGTAAATGAAGAGATTCAAAATAGGATTGAATAAAAGAGGAGAATGTAAATGACACATCCAACGAAAATAGGAAGGCGATTGCAAATAGAAATGGAATATATAAGTTCTTTAATTCTCTTGCCATACACACCACCAAGCTTCCGTCATTAATGTGGAACGCGGTAAAGAGGCAATCAGGAAAACTGAAAGAAAAATTATGCTGAAAATTAAGAAATAAAGTACTATTTAATTTCATTGTAGTACTTGCAGACCCTCAAATACAACTACAACTTATCCATATACGAAAAAACAGCCAATCCTACCCGGATTCGGCTGTTTTTAGTTCCTTTTTATTCATTCACTTTATTCAGTTTTGAATGTTTTCTGGAATAGACAAAGTAGACAATCAGTCCGATTCCCAGCCAAATGACAAAACGGATCCATGTGGCTGCGCCAAGCTGCAGGATCAAGAATCCACAGAAGACAATTGCCAAAATCGGAACAAATGGCACTCCTGGACAACGGAAAGCCCTTTTTAAATCAGGCTTTGTATACCGCAGAACAAGAACAGCTACTGAAATCAACATAAAGGCTGACAATGTACCGATGTTCACTAGTTCAGCAAGCTCCTGCAGCGGGATGAGAGATCCCATTAACGCCGCAATGATTCCGAGCATCCAAGTTGCTTTGAACGGCGTTTGGTATTTTGGATGAACCTGCGAAAACATCTTTGGCATCAAACCATCACGGGACATAGAGAACATGATGCGGGTTTGTCCATAAAGCATGACCAGCATAACCGTCGTCATTCCCAGGATGGCCCCGACATCTATGATTCCAGCTACCCAATCAATGCCTGCTACTTGAATCGCAAGAGAAATCGGATGATCGATATTTCCCTCAAACTGCTTATAAGGAACAATTCCTGTCATGATGCCTGAAACAATCACATAAAGAAGAGTACAGATTAATAAAGAGAACATGATTCCTTTCGGCAAATCCTTATTCGGATTTTTCGTTTCTTCTGCAGCAGATGCAACAGCATCAAATCCGATAAAAGCGAAAAACACTAGAGCTGCGGTAGAAAAAACGCCGCCGAGTCCAAATGGCATAAATGGATGCCAATTATCAGGCTTAACATATTTGAATCCCACAAAAATGAACAACAGGACAACGATCAGTTTGACGATGACCATGACGTTGTTGACTTTTTTCGACTGTTTCACTCCGACTGAAAGCAAAGCTGTAATCAAAAGGACTATTACTAATGCGGGTAAATTGAAGTAGGTGGTTGTTCCCGGAACAGAACCCGGAGCACCGGTGAATGCGACTGGAATGTGGATGCCCAGTCCGCCAAGGAGCGACTGAAAATAGCCTGACCATCCTACCGATACGGCACTTACCGCCAATAAATATTCAAGGATGAGATCCCAGCCGATAATCCAAGCTACCAGTTCTCCCAAAGTGGCGTACGTATACGTATATACAGATCCGGATACTGGAACCGTTGATGCAAATTCAGCATAGGCAAGGGCCGAGAACAAACAGGCCAGACCTGCAATGACAAAAGAAATCATCAGACTCGGACCGGCTGTCAAGGCTCCTGTCCCAGTCAGTACAAATATTCCTGTCCCAATGATTGCCCCTATTCCAAGAAGCGTCAAATCCAGGGCCCCCAATTCCTTTTTCAGGGAATACCCCTCTTTCGAACCTGCCAATAATGTACTGATGCTCTTTTTTCTCAAAAGATTCATAAGTTGTCCTCCCTTCAGTACGAAATTAATTATATAGTGGGATATTTCAGAATTCTATATGTTTTTCGTATTTTCAGCTAGCAATTTCATAAAATAGAACCATTTTAACGCAAGTCTTACACAAAATTACTTTTTTACCGGTTCAGATTACCCTTATTCCCCTGCTTAGGGACAAGGGGATAAAAGAATATTCCCATGACAAGGAGCCCGACTCCAAATAAGAATGTTTTCATATCCGCTGTTCCTGCTTTGATGACCCATAAGGAGTATAGAGTTGCAAGAGCAGCAATGACCCCATCAACCACCCTGCTTTTCGGCTGATTTTCATACGTCTCACCCGTCAGCGTCAGTTTTAATTGATAAACAGTCGATATGAGGTATGGCACTAAAAAGGCTAAAGTCGCTACAAATATGACAAAGTCAAATGCAGACGAAATGGAGGCTGAGATCGTTGAAAAAATGAATAGCTGCGTTGCCAGGTTTGTAATGATCAAGGATGTCACTGGCGCCCCATGTTTATTTGTCTTTCCAAATGCCTTGATAAACAATCCCTGTTTTTCAGCTTGGAATGGCACCTCAGCGCTTAATAAAATCCATCCGATTGTTGCACCGAATAGGCTGATGACTGCCAGAGCTCCCAAAATGTATCCGCCGCTTGGTCCAATCGCCGATTCTAATGCATCGACTAATGGCTTCTGTGATTTGATTAATTTTCCGTGCGATAAAGCTCCCATGACTAAGACAGTGATGACAAGATAGATAAATGTTGCAAGCAGCAGCCCCGTAATGGTCGCCTTCTTAATATCGCTTCTCTTCTTCGCGCGTGAGGAAAACACCACAGCAGACTCCACACCGACGAATGCCCACAGAGTCGCAATCGCTGCAGAATTGACCTGCCCCCAAAGACTGACGGCATGTCCTGATTCATCTGTGATCGGTGTGACAAGAGGAAAGATATTGCTCTTTTCAAAAGCAAACAATGTAACAACAATGAAAAGGAAGAAACCTGCGATTTTTGCAGCCGTGGCAATGAGGTTCAGCTTTCCTGCACCTTCCACCCCTTTCAGGATGACAAAATGTAAAAACCATAATAACGCAGAACAAATGAGGAACGTCAATAAATTCCCCACATGCATGGTGTAATTTCCAATCGTAAACAGATCCGCTTTACTCGTTAAAATTGGGAAAAAAGTAGATAAATACCCTGTAAACGTCGTAATGATTGCAACGTTCCCTGTAAAATTGGCTACCCAATAGCCCCATGAAACTAAATACCCCGACAAAATTCCCGCATTGGAACCAGGTTTGAATAAGGCTTTTGCATAAATTTGCGGTCCCCCCGTCAAATCGGGTTTTCTAAGGGATAGATTCCCGAATACAAGGGCAATCAGAAGCACCCCAACCCCAGTCAGCACCCACGCCAGAATTGTGCCCCCCGGACTGGCCACTTCAGCAAGCGACCTCGGCAGCATAAAAATACCCGAGCCAACCATATTTCCGACCACAAGGGCCGTCAAGACCCAAAATCCTAATTTATTCTTTTCCATAATTTCTGTATGCCCTTCTAAACGATGTATTTGAAGGCATTCCAAGCACCTTCCCTTATCAATATCCCATCCTTTGCAGGAACCAAACCTCATTTGCCCTCTTGGAAAAAATTTTAACCTTAGGATTTGTGAAAACGAGGGGGAATATACACAGAAAAGCGGAAGTTGAAAGTGACAGGCACGCCCCGGTATATGTCGAATAAACACGAATCCCCCTTCCAGCCTGGAAGGGGGTTTCATTATATCTGCTTATTGCGTATACGCTCGATGACCTGCTCTAGTTCGTCCGGCTTCAAGAATTCTACCGGCGAAAACCCTTTTTCAAAAAGAACGGATTCCGCTTCTACGACCAGGACATATTTATGGCCGACCTTTGCCAAATGAATGTTTTCTCCAAAATCAGAGAGCAGTCCTTTTACATCGACGGAATCAAGTTTCATTTTAAGTTCGATATCAGGTGTATGCTCGATGATTTGAGCGGATGCTTCTATGATTTGCTCGGTGGTGAAGCGCTCCTGGATATCCCTTTTTTCGCTTGCAGCCCAAACCTCCATGGCACTCTCAAGCTCTTCCAGTTCTTCGCTTTCCGGTTCAAATGCCTCTTCCATGTGGGTTTTAACGATTTCCATCACCTGTGTCTTAACGATTTCCGGCATGGACTCTCCGTATTCCACATATTTGAGGAAGTCTTCGAAGTAGCGTGCATGTGAAGATTGATGGATCTTCAACTCCTGCTCCTCCACAACTCCTTCTTCCGGCATATATGGATATTGGATCGACTTCATATTTTTAGTCGTAATGGCCATTTCCACGTTGCGGATCAGCGTGGATTCATCCGAAATCGAAGCCACTTTCGGCTCAAAGTCACATTTTAAAATGAACACAAAGGGATCATCAAAGTATTTGCGGAGCTTTGCCGAAGCTACGATGAAAACACCACCGCGGACTGCGCTGGTATCGACATAGGCAGCCGCAAACTTTTCACTCTCTTCCTGAAATGCCTCTTTCGTATCCGAAAAACGAGTACGGTGAAAAAGGTTGTAATTGGGATTAGACGTAATTTCATGCCCATCCTCTACAATAAAATAACCCAATTTGGTCGGTACATCTTCTGTCTTGGGATGCCTTGTCACTTTTCGTTTAGAAATCTTAGCGAATTCTCCGTCCAAAAAATCCTTCAAAGGGCTTTCTTCATACTCTTCTTCATCCAGCGTCTGAAACAGTTTGAACCTCTTATCAGCTTGCTCTCCCTTGCCTTCAACCTGGACAACATAAAAAGATAAATAATTTACCTGAAAATCCATTCTCCCTCACCCGGTCTCTCATAATAATCGCTCCCTAAGTATAGGAAAGGCACCAGCCTTCGTCAAACTAAAACGGGTGGTACCTGTCACCACCCGTTTGTCGATTACATCGTTTCCCTCTTGAATGGCCACCAGTTGGCTTTTCCGAAGTTTTTCACCATGACAGGGATAAACAGCGGCAGTATAACAAATGCGTAGAGCAGCAATCCGATCAAGATGATGGATGCAATTTGTAGCAGCGACAGCATTCCGGAAGGCATCATGGCGGCAAATGTTCCACCAAGGATGACGACCGCTGAAATAATGACCGTTCCCATTCTCCTCATCGCCATCAGCATGGCATCTGCCACGGAAAGCGTTTTGTATTCGTTGAAGCGGTCCATCAGGAAGATACTGTAGTCGACTCCAAGAGCAACCAGAATGACGAATCCGAAGAATGGAACCGCCCAGCTGATCCCCGTATATCCAAGCAAATTCACATAGAGCGCTTCATTCATCGCCATTGAAGTATAGTACGTTAAAATCAACGATCCAATGATATAAAGCGGCATGATAATCGAACGGAATAAGAAAATCAGGATGATCGAGATGCCGACAAGCATCAAGACGACTGTACGAGAATAGTCCTGGCTCGACATTTGGTGCAGATCGGCGTTGATGCTCGTGATGCCGCCAACCGCAACAGTTGCATTCTCAAGCTTTGTTCCTTTTACCGCACGTTTCACTGCAGCCTTGATATCATCCACTTTGCCCATGGCTTTATTAGAATACGGGCTGTCGCTGAAGATGACATCCATCGTCATGACTTTCCGATCCTTGGACATATATGCATCGATTGCCTGAGCGAAATCCTTGCTTTCAAGCACATCTTTCGGCAAATAGAAGCCGTTCATATCAGACGTATCCGATAATCCAGAAAGATACCCTTGAGCAGATCCTAGTCCCTCTGATACTTGATTCAACCCGTTCGTACTTTGATCGAGGCCCTTTGTCAATTGGCCAAGCTGACCACCTAGATCCGTAAATCCTTTGAGCAGCTGCTTTTGTCCCTCATTGATGCCCGAAAGTCCATTTGTCAATTTCGGGAATTGGTCCACAATCTGCCCTTGTCCAGCTGCGAGTTGATTGAGGCCGGCTTGCTGCTGACTAATTCCATCAATCAGGTGCTGGAGCCCATTTACAAGCTCTTCTTGTTTGCCATTTGCCTTTTCAAATCCTTGATTCGCTGTGCCCATACCAGAGTTGATTTGAGCAAGTCCTGCATTAAGGTTGTTCAACCCGTTCGCCAGCTCTGGAATCTTTTCCTGTCCCATTTGAAATGTTTCTTTAATATTTTTATATTCTTCATCATTTTCAAGTCCGGCATACTTTTGTTCCAAGTCTTTGAAATTTTCATCCTTAATTTCCCCAAAAGCAGTTGACAGTGTTGATGCACCGTCTCCTAGAACCTTATATTTTTCAATCAAAGTGTTTAAATTTCCACCCAGCTGGTTATAGGATTCTGAAAGCCCTTGATATCCAGCTAAAAGTTTTTCTGCCCCAACTTTCGCCTGCTCCAAGCCAGTCTTGATATCATTAGAACCTGCAGACCCTTTCTTTATCCCATCCTCGATTTTTTGAAGATTCGATTGGATGGCCACAAGACCTGATTTCACGTCATTTGTCCCTGAGATCAAACTGCCGACGCCATTTTCAGCTTCTTTAATCTGCGGCTGGGATTGGGATAGTTCACTGCCAGCTTTCTCTAGTCCCGAACTGATTTTATCCAGACCAGTCTTTCCTTCCCCAAGCCCTTTTCCTAAGCTTTCTGCCTGGTTGGAAACATAGAATTCTTTAATCGGCTCCCCGGTAGGCCGTGTGACAGAACGGACCGTATCAACAGAATCGATTTTCTTCAGTTCCTGGCTGATTTTTTCAGCAATCGTGATATATTCAGTCGAATTCATTTTGTCGTCATTTTTGATGACAATCTGAGTCGGCATCGATTCACCCGGTCCAAACCCGTCTGCAATTGCATTAAACGCTTTAATTGACGGGACATCCCCGCTGATTTCTTCAAGGGAGTTGAATGATAGCTTCCCGTCATACGTCACAAGGAACGGCACACAGATTGCCGCGACAATGAGCAAGGCGATTAGCGGGCGGGCCAAAGCAAATCGGCCGGCTGCTCCCCATAGTCTGCTTTCTCCATGGTCCGCAATTTTCTTGGACGGCCAAAAGATCTTTCTGCCCAAGACCGCCATGAAAAATGGTACCACCGTAAATAAAGCAATCAGCAGCAATGCCACTCCAACCGCTACTGCAGATGCCGATTGATAAAGCTTGAATTGGGAAAACCCGATGGCTGCAAAACCAATCATGACAGCAATTCCGCTGAAAAAGACCGTTCTTCCTGCGTTTTTATATGTTTCAACAATTGCCTCTGTCATAGTCTCACGCTGAGCCAATTCTTCTTTAAATCGGCTGAGGAGCAAGATGCAATAGTCCGTTCCGATCCCGAACAATACAGCTACAAGGAAAATCTGCGTGTAATTGGATATCGGAAAATCAAGCTTGTCGACCAGAATCGAAACAATGGATTGAGAGGCTAAATAAGATAGCCCCACGGTCACCAGCGGGATAAACGGTGCGATAGCCGACCTGAAAACAAGGAACAAGACTCCAAGAATAAAGACTACCGTGATGCCTTCCGTCTTTTTCAGTCCTTCTTCCGAGCTCTTTGTGAGGTCATCATTGATCATCCAATTGCTCGTATAGTAGTGGTCTACTTTAATATTATCAATCGCCTTATAAAGGGCATCGCTCACATCGCCTGATTGGCGGTCGTTCCAGCTTACATTCACTGAAACAAGGATGGATTTCCCATCTTTTGAGACGAGCTGATCCTTTAAATTTTTCTCATTAAAATGCGTTAAAATTTTGGTGATTCCAAGCTGCTTTTTATGATCTTCAAGCTGCCTCACTGCTTTTTCAGCTTCATTTATTTCTTCTTTCGTCAGCTTGTGTTTTTCGTGGAAAACGAGGGCTACCTGCGTCTCATCCCCGCCGCCTTCCTGCTTTTGAACATCTTCCATGATTTGTCCGGCAAGGTGCGATGAATAACCTTCAGGTACATTGACCTGCCCCTTTTCCCGCACAAGGTCCGCCATATTCGGAGCGATAAAGAATAGCCCAGCAATGATGGCAATCCACGCGATTAAGACAATCCACTTCCCTTTAATGATGGCTCTCATGATTTACTCCCCCATTTGAAGATCTTTGCTTTCCAAAATGACTTTGTTCAACTTCTCATACGTCTTGATAAACTGTTCAATTTCTTCCTGATCAAACTTCTTGATCAATGAAGCGACCAATTTGTGAATCCGAGCTTCCGTCTCATCAAAAAGCGCTTTTCCCTCTTTTGAGAGTGTCAGATATATGACACGGCGATCCTTCTCATCCCGCTCCCTCTGTATAAGACCTTTCTCTGTCATCCGATTGATCATGGCAGTGATGGCGCTTTTCTTGACTTCAAAAACTTCGGCAAGCTCCGTCGAAGTACAAACTTCCTTTTTCACTATGTATCGGAGAATATAATGCTGGTCGTTCGTTAAATCGTCCCCAATCTGGCATTTGATAAGATTTTCAGCCCTTTTAGTCACTGAAAATGATAGTTCTATATATTGATCCGTCAGCTTTTTTATATGATCTTCTGTCACGTATGACCCTCCTTGTCAAAAAATAGTTCTCGTCTTTAATAGTTAAACACTTGAACTATATTACTGCATTAACTTTAATGGATTCAAAAAATGAAGTCAAGGCAGGAATGTGCGTTCAAAAAATGTTCAAAAACTGGGACAAAAAAAGCCAGGGAATTCACCCTGGCTTTTAAGAAACACTTATTATTTTTTCTCCACTGCATGCCCGCCAAATTCATTGCGAAGAGCAGCAACCACTTTTCCTGTAAACGTATCGTTATCCAATGAACGGTAGCGCATAAGAAGTGACATAGCAATGACAGGTGTTGCAGCCTGAAGATCAAGCGCTGTTTCCACTGTCCATTTTCCTTCACCGGAAGAATGCATAACGCCTCTGATGTCATCAAGCTTCGCATCCTTGGAGAATGCACGCTCCGTCAATTCCATCAGCCAAGAACGGATGACAGAACCATTGTTCCAAACTCGTCCAACTTTTTCATAGTCATAGTCGAATTCGCTTTTCTCCAATACTTCAAAGCCTTCACCGATTGCAGCCATCATACCGTACTCGATGCCATTGTGAACCATTTTCAAGAAATGGCCGCTTCCAGCTTTACCAGTGTAAAGATATCCGTTTTCAACTGCAGTATCACGGAAAATCGGCTCGACTACTTCCCAAGCTTCCGGATCTCCACCGATCATGTAGCATGCACCATGGCGAGCGCCTTCCATCCCGCCGGAAGTTCCGCAATCCATGAAGTGAACGCCGGACTCTTTCAACTGGTTATAGCGGCGAACAGATTCTTTAAAATGAGAGTTTCCTGCCTCAATGACGATATCCCCTTCACTTAAAAGCGGCGTCACTTCCTCAAGAACGGAATCCACCACACTATGCGGAACCATGATCCAAAGAACGCGAGGCTTCTCCATAGACTCTACGAGCTCTTTCAAGCTTCCGAACCCTTTTGCCCCGAATCCTTCCATTTGCTTAACAGCTTCTGTATTCAAATCAAATGCTGCCACTTCATGCTTATGATCAAGTAAATTCTGACCTAAATTAAGACCCATTTTCCCTAAACCGACTAAACCAACTTTCATGCTAGTTCCTCCTTCGTGTATTAAGTATTCCTATAAGGAATGTACCCGTTACCTGTTGTTGTATACCTATTAATATCCTGCTTATGTAAAGGAGTTATACCATTCTCCTTTAAACACTCATTTGGCCGCCAATTATTGATTATACCGAATCTCATGGAATATGTTAAATAGATGTGATTGAAATTTTTTTGGAAAATAAGGTTGTGATGCTTTTGAATGGGGTGGTTCTGGTGGAGAGTAAGTTGCGCTGGCCCTGGGATGCATGGAGTTTGCTCCGAACTTTGTGGTGGGACCGCCGAACTTTCGCAAGTTACCACTCAACTTTTTCGGGCGACCGCTCAACTTTTTGCTCTGACCCCCGAACTTTGGACGGGAACCGCTCAACTATCCCTTTTATGCAATATCCCACTCCTGCAGCAGGATAGCCTTTGCCAAATATCGGCGTAGCAGTGCAAATTGAGTGGATCCCATGGATTTGCTCCGAACTTTGTGGTGCGACCACTCAACTTTCACGCTTTACCCCGCAACTTTTCCCTGCGACCCCTCAACTTTTTGCTCTGACCCCCGAACTTTGGACTGGAACCGCTCAACTTATGGTTTATTCCAGAGATTCTTTTTTCAATTTTCCCAGCGCCTCCAAACAAATTCTGTAACTAGTAGATTTATTCACTCCAAACCTTTCCGCAGAAATTTCCCTGAGGATCCTTTGCATTAAATCAGGCGACTTAATTTCTAAGAACTCTCTTCCTTGTTTATTTGTCAACAAAGAATCAAACAATAGCACATACTCTTCCAATGCTTTGAGATAAGCTGATTTTGAAGAACTTCTACACTGAGAACAATTAAAATATTTATAAGATCTCTTCATAGCAAACTGTTGGCAGTTTGGGCATTGGATCCCTGTGATTAGTTCATCTTTGGAAATTTGATATTTTTGAAGGAGAGATTTATTTTGCGGAGTATGATTTTGGAGGATGGTGTCACTTAGAGTATTAATATTTTCACTATAATCAGGTACTTGGTTAAATCTTTTTTCAAGGTCAAGCATTTTATGAATGAACGACGATTTTTTGATGATTTTTTCATGAGGTTTAGAAGAGGTTAAAATAGAAGATTCATTTGTGAAGACAACGAGGCCTTCAATCGGAAGAAGAGGAAATGAATGCTGGTGAAGCCACTTTTTTAATTGAATTTGTTGGAGTGTCAATTGATCTATTGGATAGGTGAAACTCTCTTCCTTATCATCTATGGTACGAATTAATTGCTTATGTTCATGATCAAGGAACAACCTGCCAGTAATATTTTTCACTTCCGATATCAAAATGAACTTTGTGGATAATATGAGGATATCTATTTGAAAGAAATGCTCCCCAGCCTTCAGCCGTATATCGTGAAAAATCAAATACCTTTCAGGATCCAAGTAACTCAATGGATACTGCATTGCCTTCTCCCCAATATAGCCTGAGTATGCCTTTTGATAATCCGAAAAAATTCTTTCTCTCCTTTCATCATGGATGGGAAATCGATTCAGCAATGCTTCCAATTTTCGAATTTGAATGGGCACAGTCAATTGCTTAACTATCATGTAATCACTCCTTTTTCCCATACTTTCGTCACTTAAACTATAATTCCCTTTTTTCAAATGACATTTCTGCTAGAGAACCTGAGGGTTGCTCCGAACTTTGTGTGGCGACCACTCAACTTTCGCAAGTAATCCCTCAACTTTTTCCGGCGACCGCTCAACTTTTCGCCCTCACCGCCGAACTTTGGAGCAGAACCGCTCAACTCTTCATATTTGAAAACCTCTAATTGCTCAATTTGTGGGAGCTGGCGCGGATCTGAGCTTATGAATCTTTTGGTCTCTCCGCGGAACCGTGAGCTCGGTTTGCTCCGAACTTTGTGGGGCGACCGACGAACTTTTTCGGTTTACCCCGCAACTTTTTCGGCCGACCGCTCAACTTTTTGCCCTCACCGCCGAACTTTGGACGAGAACCGCTCAACTTTCCCTTTTATGGAATATCCCACTCCTGTAGCAGGATAGCCTTTGCCAAATATCGGCGAAGCCGGACAAATTGAATTGATCACATGGATTTGCTCCGAACTTTTGTATCTAACCGCTCAACTTTCGTGATTTACCCCGCAACTTTTTCGGCCGACCACTCAACTTTTTGCCCTCACCGCCTAACTCTGGCCGGGAACCGCTCAACTCTTCATATTTCCCCACTTCCAGTCGCTCAATTTGTTGGAGCAGGCGCGAATTTGGGCTGATCGAGATTTTTTTTTGCAGCCGCGGAACCGTGAGCTCGGTTTGCTCCGTACTTTATGGAGTAACCGCCGAACTTTTTCGGTTTACCCCGCAACTTTCTCCGGCGACCACTCAACTTTTCACCCTCACCGCCGAACTTTGGACAGCAACCGCTCAACTTCCCCCATTCCAAACAAAAAAATCCCCCTTTCACAAGAGGGATTCCATCAAATATTCCATATACTCCGCTTCCTGCTCCCGGGTATAGACCGGGATGCCGCCATCCACAATCTGCGCCTCCATTGAGATCACGCATTGGATGTTGGACAAATTCCGCAGTTCTTCCCAGTCCTCGGCACTCCTCACAAGCACTACTTTCGGATAGTCCTCTTTTTTATAGCCTTCCACCAAAAGCACATCCACCGAAAAGAACGCATAGAATTCCAGCCACTTCTCGAGATTCCATTCGGATACTCTGGCAGCGAGCTGGAGGACCCCGTCGCCCTCAACGCCTGATACCGCAGCACCCGCTTTAAATGTTCGGGTGCTGTCTTTTGAAGGCGTACCAATCTCAGGCTCCCCCCCATGTCCATGATGTTTGATGACTCCTGTTTCGAGTCCGGACTCGCTTAACCGCCGAATCAACTTTTCGATCAGCGTTGTTTTGCCGCTGTTTTGGTAGCCGACTATTTGTAGGATGCGACGATGTTTTCCCATGGCCACTCACTTCCGTTTTGGTCTTCTAGGAGAAGGATATCAACGAGCATCCCTTCCTGATAGCCCCTTGTCCCGCCTGGCAATACGATGAGCACGTCCGCAGAGGCAAGAGACGAAACGGCGCTTGATTTATCAAATCCCGATGGGGCTGCTGACAAGGTTCCAGCCTCGTCATACTGTAATGTTCCTCTTACGAACCTAGTGAAAGGATTCGCTTTGGAAAAGTCTAATGCCAGCCGCGCACGTGCTTTCCTTAAATGAGGGCGGGTATTGAAAAGATTTGTCCGCAAAACGGGCCGCACAAACAGTTCGAACCCGACATAGCAGGCCGATGGATTTCCGGATAATCCGAATAGGAGCTTTCCGTTTGACTGGGCAACGGTTGTGACACTGCCTGGACGCATGCCGATTTTATTGAATAGGACCTCTGCCCCCAGTTTTTCATAGATCGCCGGCAAATAATCGTAGTCTCCGACGGAAACGCCTCCGGTTGTGATGAGGATGTCCACTTTTTCCATAGCTTCTGCGACTGCTTTATAGCATTCTTCCAAGTTATCATCCAGTTTGCCAAGATAAATTGGCTTTCCGCCTGCCCTTTCGATTTGACCGAGGAGCATATAGGTGTTGCTGTTGCGGATCTTTCCGGGCTGCATGGGTTCATCTATATCCAATAGCTCGCTGCCTGTGGCGAGCACCCCGACCACCGGTTTTCTCGCAACGGGCACATTTTTATAGCCAAATGTCGCCAACAGCGCAACAATGCCTGCATTGATCAGTGTTCCTCTTTCTGCCAGGACTGTTCCTTTCTGTGTGTCCTCGCCTTTAAAGGAAATATTCTCACCCTTGATTAAAGAGCGCTTGATTTCGATGGATGAACCGATCTCTTTTGTCAATTCCAGCATGATGACGGCATTGCAGCCTTCCGGAATCTGTGCTCCTGTCATGATCCTTACTGCTTGATTGGGACCTACTGTTCCGTTAAAAACTGAACCTGCACCAATCTGCCCGATGACTTCAAATCGGCCAGGATTGCTGGAGCTTAAGCCATCAGTATCCTCTGCCCTTAAGGCGAATCCGTCATACGGGGAGCGGTCAAATGCCGGAACGTCATGATCTGCCATGAGCGGCTCTGCCAAATACCGGCCGCATGCATTTTCAATTTCGACGGTTTCTTTCTCTCCTGCCGCTGCATATTTCATCACTCTTTTTACCGCTTCTGAAACGGCAATGGGTGTTCTTTTTTCTACCAACTTAATTCCCCTCCCTGATGATCCGTTCTGGATGTGTATATATGTTCATCGAATTTCCCCTTATGAATCCCACAGTCGTAATCCCTAGTTCCTCCGCTTGCTCCAGAGCCAGTTCGGTTGGGGCGGACTTGGATAGGACGACTTCACATCCGATTTTAGCCACTTTTAATAAAATTTCAGAGGAAAGTCTTCCGCTGAATGCAATGATTTTTCCATCCATCCCTATTCCATTTTTCAGGCAGTAGCCATAAATTTTATCCAATGCGTTATGCCTGCCGATATCCATCCGGCTCAACAGGATGCCGGACTTATCGCATAGTGCCGCATTATGGACTCCGCCAGTCTGTTTGAACATGTCCGCTTGGGACTGCATATCTTTCATCAGGCGCAGACATTCATCCGGAGTAAGAAACACATTCTTCTCCTTCATGATCTTGGCAGTCCTTTTATCATTGACGAAAACAAATCCCTGCCTGCTCATTCCGCAGCAGGAAGTGACGTAGCGCTTATTCTGGAACTGCTGATAAAGGGGGTTGGGGTTGTTCGTCTTAATATGAATGAATCCTTTGTCCTCTTGTACCCAAATATCCTCAATTTCATTATAGCGGCGAATGACGCCTTCTGAAGCGAGGTACCCGACCGCCATGTCTTCTATGTATTCCGGTGTGCAGACCATGGTCACAAACTCTTCCCCATTGATTTTAATGGTTAAAGGATATTCAGTCACAATTCGATCGTCCATTTCGACTGCTTGTCCATTATCCACGCGAATGATTTTACGATTCACAGACGTCTGCTTCATGCTTGCACCTCCCACTTTCATTATGTATTAGAAAAGCGCAAGCGCCTTGGTCAGCCCCGACCTGCATAAGACGGAACTCGAAGGAAATCCTGATTTCCGTAGAGGTGCGGCTTATGACCTCGAGGGGCTAGGCGCTGGAGCTGGACAGATTTCACTCTGATTTTTTATACTTTCTTATCTCTTAAAAAAGGGACTCCCCGCGAATGGCAGCCCCTCTTTTTTATCAGTGATTCACTACTTCGGATGAGTGGTTATCCATTTTCATCCGGAGCTTTTTAATATTGACACGGATCAAGAGAGAAATGATCAGCGCAACGACAAATGCCGCTACAAAAATATAAAGGGTCAACGAATAGCTGTCAGTGGTTTCACGGATCCACGAAACAACCAGTGGTCCGACCAGCCCTGCTGCAGCCCATGCTGTAAGGATGTATCCATGAATCGCTCCAAGTTCCTTCGTGCCAAACAAGTCGCCGATATAGGCAGGAATGGATGCAAATCCACCTCCATAGCACGTTAAAATCACGAAGATGATGATTTGGAACAGCAAAGCATTTGTGACATTCGGAAGTAAAAGGAATGCGACAGTCTGAAGGATGAAAAAGATTGTATACACGTTCGGACGTCCGATATAGTCTGAAATGGAAGCCCATCCGATTCGGCCAAATCCATTGAAAAGCCCCATGATGCCGACCATCGTTGCGGCAGCCGCTGCACTAAGACCAGCGATATCCTGCGCCATCGGAGAAGCGACGGAAATCACGGCAATCCCACAGGTGACGTTGATGAAGAGCATGGCCCACAGCGCCCAGAATCGAATGGTTTTGACCGCTTCATTTGCGGTCAGCTGCGCCAAGTCTCCTGATGAGTTCTCTGCTTTCTTCTCATCCTCTTTCATTCCAGCAGGCATCCAGCCTTCTTCAGGAGGCGCCAAATAAAGGGATGAAAGGATCATGATGACGAAGTAGACAGCGCCAAGGAGGTAGAAGGTATTGCTGATGCCGACATTTGTAATCAGTTTGGCAATAATCGGACTGGCAATCAATGAAGCAAACCCAAATCCCATGATGGCGAGCCCGGTTGCCAAGCCGCGGCGATCCGGGAACCATTTGACGAGTGATGAAACCGGTGTGATGTACCCGATTCCAAGGCCGATTCCGCCAAGCATTCCATAGAAGAAATATAATAAATACAAAGACCCGATACTATCTGCAAAACCGGCGCCAATAAGGCCGATCCCGAAACAAAGGGATGCAATGATGCCCGATTTCCGCGGGCCGTATCGTTCAACAAAATGCCCCATGAATGCTGCAGAAAGACCAAGAAATAGGATAGCAATGCTGAATGTCAGCGATACAGCGCTCAAATCCCACCCATGCTTATCTTTCAGCGGGTTTGTGAAAACACTCCAGGAATATACAGAACCAATTGAAATGTGAATCCCCACGGCGGCGGCAGCAATCAGCCAGCGATTCTTCGTTTTCCCCATATTTGGTTTCCCTCTTTCCTTTGTCCGATTTTTCATTTTGACAAGCGGATGAAACGAATGTCCATCCGCTTGCCTCCCCTTAAATCAAACCTTGAACGTCTTTTCCTTGTTTTTCACTTGATCCCTTGTATCATTAGTGGTTTTTTCCATGTGTTCTGTTGCTTCTCCCATGCCTTTCAAGAAATTGAGCGCCATGGTGATTGTTCGATTGACCTCCGGATCCTTTAATGATTTGGCCAATTCAAAGTAGCTTGTTTTCTTCTCTTCCTTGTCTTTCACCTCAGAATTGACTCGGGCGATTCCTGCATTGATTTTCAGCAGCAGCGGCTCAAGATGCTTGACATCCAGAGTGCCAAGAACCCCGAACATAAGCAGTAGATTTTTGATTGTATTAGTATTTTCAGGTTTATCGACAGCGTGGACAAGAACATCAAGAACTTTATCCCCTTGGCCCAATAGACCTTGCAACATGGACAATATCCCTCTATCATGCATATGTCCAAGAATGTCGAGTGATTCCAATATGGCTGTCTTGTTTTTTATGAGGGCATCCTCGACTTCCCGCAAATCTTTCGTCCGCTTTTCCTCTTCGGTCATGACCATCTGCTGGATATTGGTGGTTGCTTTAGCCATGTTTCTTTTCCTCCTTCCGCACAAGGTCACCTGGGAATACATAGTCTTCCCTTGCCCATTTCTTCTGGACCTGCACGCCTAATTGCGGCTGAGGGTTTCCATAGCGGTGGTTGATTTTCGGAAGTGGATTGACTCCTTCCTGGCTTAAAATCTCAAGCTTCGCCTTTACCTCTTTATAAGCAGGGGTATCCGTATCTTTGTCGGCCTTGCTGCTTGTAAGAAGGTTGATGGCTGAATCGCCGGAATCGTTCATCGGCAGGTAAACTTCCTTGCCTTTCACCCGATCGGTGATATGGCATTTCACTTTCAGGTTTCCATAAGGAGTGGACAACCTTACTAGCGTTCCATCCTTCAAGCCCCTTTCCTTTGCAAGCTCTGGTGAAACTTCCAGGAAGGTGCTTGGCGTCTTTTCAGAGATCCCTTTGGATTTATAGGTTAAATTGCCTTCATGGAAATGCTCAAGAAGGCGTCCATTGTTGACATGGATATCATACTGCTCATCGAATTCCAGCGGCTCTGTCCAATCGACCGGATAAAGTTTCGCCCTTCCATCATCAAATGGGAAGTCTTCTGTGAAAAGAAGCGGCGTATCCCTTCCGTCCGATTCGACCGGCCAGCATAGGCTTTTATATCCTTCAAGCCTTTCATAATTGACTCCGGCAAAAAGAGGTGCAAGCTGCACAGCTTCTGCCATGATGTCGCTCGGGTGGCTGTAGTTCCAGTTGGCACCCATCCGGTTCGCGATTTCAGTCAGGATGACCCAGTCAGGCTTTGAATCCCCAAGCGGTTCAAACACTTGATACAAACGCTGGATCCTTCGCTCAGTATTTGTGAATGTCCCTTCTTTTTCAAGGCTCGGGCTTGCTGGCAGGACGACATCTGCAAATTGCGCAGTTCTTGAGAAGAAAATATCCTGAACCACGAAGAAATCCAGTTTTTCAAAAGCTTCATGGACAAAATTCAAGTTGGAATCTACAACGCCCATTTCTTCGCCTTTGACATACATGGCTTTCACATGTCCGTCATGGATGCCCTTGATCATTTCATGGTTATTCAATCCAGGTTCTGCCGGAAGCTTTACGCCCCAGCCGCGTTCATATTTCTCACGGACTTTATCATCCGCTACTTTTTCATAGGATGGGAACTGGTTCGGCATGCTGCCAAAATCGCTTGCCCCTTGGACATTGTTATGCCCGCGAAGAGGATACGCACCTGCTCCCGGTCTTCCATAGTTTCCTGTCACAAGAAGGAGATTGGAAATGGCGGTGCTTGTGTCGCTTCCGCCAAGATGCTGAGTGACCCCCATGGCCCACAGAATGCATGTGCCATCTGCTTCATGGATCGTCTCTGCGATCTGGATCAATGTCTCCTGGCTGATGCCTGTCGCCTTTTCTGCATATTCCAATGTGAATTTTTCCAAGTTGGATTTGTACTCTTCAAAACCATTTACGCGGTTCCGGATAAATGATGCATCCGCCCATCCCTGGTCGATGATATATTTGGTGACAGCGGAAAGCCAGACGATGTCGGAGCCCGGTTTCGGCTGTATGAATAAATCCGAACGCTCGGCCATTTCATGTTTGCGGATATCCGCCACGATCAGCTTCTGACCACGCAGTTTATGGGATCTTTTCACTCTCGTTGCCAGCACCGGATGGGATTCAGATGTATTTGACCCGACAACTAAAATTAGGCCGGCGTTTTCAATATCCTTGATGGTGCCGGCGTCCCCGCCATATCCGACGGTTCGTGAAAGGCCCATCGTCGCAGGGGTCTGACAGTAGCGGGAACAGTTGTCGATATTGTTCGTACCGATGACAGCCCTTGCCAGCTTCTGCATTAAATAGGATTCCTCGTTGGTACACTTGGAGGAGCTGATGAATGTAAGCGCATCCGGTCCATGCTCTTTTTTGATTTCGTTAAACTTACTGGAGATTAGGGTTAAGGCTTCATCCCACTCTGCTTCCCTGAACGTATCCCCTTCACGGATCAACGGCTTGGTCAGGCGTTCTTCACTGTTGACGAAATCCCAGCCGAATTTCCCTTTGACACATGTTGAAATTCCATTGGCAGGCGAATCCTGCTGAGGTTCTACTTTCAAAATTTCGCGTCCCTTTGTCCAAACATCGAAGGAACAGCCAACCCCGCAGAATGTACAAACGGTCTTCGTTTTCTTGATTCTTTCTTCCCTCATGACCGATTCCATATCTGAAATGGTCAAAATGGAGCCATAACCGGTTTCTACATTTTTGGTTATTTCAATCATAGGTCTGAGGGTCTTTTTAGCGATGCCGGTCAGATAGCCGGTTTCCCCTACCATTCCTTTTTCCATCATGGCATTGCAAGGACAGACAGTGGAGCAGTGTCCGCAAGAAACGCAAGAAGATTCATTGATTGGCACATTGTTATCCCAAATGACACGCGGCCTCTCAAGACTCCAATCGATGGATAAAGTTTCTGTCACCTGGACATCCTGGCATGCCTCAACACAGCGCCCGCAAAGGATGCACTGGTCCGGATCGTACCGGTAAAATGGATTGGAGTTGTCTTCAGGATAAGGCTTCTGTGAAAACGGGATGGTCTGGTGATTCACGTGCATTTCCCTTACAGCATTATGGACTTCGCAGGAACCATTGTTGTAGTCGCAGACAGTGCAATAAAGCTCATGATTTCCGAGGATCCTGTTGATCCCAATCATCTGGGCTTCTTTTACTTCATCAGAAATCGTGTCCACCATATCTCCATCCTTAAGTTTGGTGGAGCAGGCACGGACAAATTCGCCATTTACCCTCACTAAACACGTATCGCAGGTTTCGATGGGGCCAAGGCTGGGATGATAGCATACGTGAGGCACTTCAACGGAGCTTCCGTTTACAAGGTCGAGGATTGTTTGATCCCCTGCCGCTTCAATATCCGCTCCATTTAATTTGATATGTAATAAGTCAGACAAGATCATACCCCTTTCTGTACTTTTTTAAAATTCAGACGCTATTCAACATGATACCCTCTCACTAAAAGGAGTAAACGCTATACATGTTTCAAACATGGCATATTTATGCAATTCGTTGTCTCCTTCTTTTTTCCTGCAAAACCGCTTTCATATTTTTAAAGAACCCAACCATTACACACATAAAAAGACCCGCCTAAACGGCGAGCCTTCTCGATTGCAAATTAGTTATTAATATATTTTTCATAGACGCTTCCAAAATCTTTTTCGTGGTACTGTTCACGGACGGAAGTCATCCAGGTGAAGCCGAAATCTGTAAGGTTTTTATATGTGTCAGAAAGGTTCTGGTCATCTGTACGGGAGTTTTGCAAAATAGAGACTGCTTTGTCCAGGCTCTGCGCTGCCATATCCATATGGATGCTGTTTTCATGTGTGATCTCTGCGATTCTAAGTAGAGATTTGTACAAATCCTTCAATTGTTCGATTTGGTCTTTGCGGACATCAATGTCAAACTTCTCGTTTCCAACCATGAATTTGATTTCAACGTCCATATCGATTTTTCCGGCAGTCTCAAGCAGGACATGGGAAATCTTATATTGGGAATATGGATATCTCTTCAATGTCCGCTTGGAGGATACGGCGCTTTCCCCGTCTACATGGATGATGGCAAGATTGGTAAAGCAGTATTCATCTGCTTTTGTTTTAATCAAGAAGTAAATTTTTTCATCATCTTCATGCATCACATAGTCGTCTGCATCTGTTTTGTCATAATCCGCAGGTGAGATGATTGTCCCGATATCAGAGAGTCCCAGTGCATCGGCAGCGATTTTTTTAAACATATGTATCTTCCTTTCTATTTCCATCTTTTCACTTATTATAGCAAAAATCTTCTAGAAATTGACTACATATTTAATAGAAAAAACTCATTATTTTCCCACTAATATCCACTTGTAACATTTTTAACAAACCATATAATTAAGTTTGGATTTAGTCCATATATATTGAGGGGAGTCACACAGATTGAAGAAATTTTTTATGTTGCTAGTCCTTGCACTGGCGGTAATCTCTGCACCATTTGCGACTGCATCTGCGGCGCAGAAAACATGGGATATGTATATCCCGGAAGATTTAGACTACGATTATTGGGCATATGACGAATTGGATGATTTCATTAATGCCGGCATCATCGATGGCCAGGTCGTAACTGAGTATGACAACGAGTTGGACGAAGAATTCTCCTATGTTTATATTAAACCGGAAGATTCTATTACTAGAGCGCAATTCACTAAAATACTAGTCAATGCTTTAGGGTTGAAAATGGACGGGACTGCTAAGACATTTTCCGATGTGAAGAAGACTGACTGGTCTTTCCCATATATCCAAACTGCAAGTTCTTTAGGAATTGTAAACGGGAAACTTGACGGTACTTTTGCGCCTAACGCAAAAATCACACGCGATCAAGCAGCCGCTATGATTTACCGTGCATTCCAAAATAATATTCAATTCAAGTCTAACGGAATCGCATTCAAAGATGTGACAAAAGACAATTTCGCCTATGATGCTATCAATAAGACATCTGCAAACGGGATTGTTAAAGGGTATGGGGAACTATTCAAGCCCCACACATTTGCGACACGTGCGCAGGCAATGGTCATGATCCATCGTGCATTGCAGCAGGAAAGTGTTGATAAACCAGCAGATTCTGCTTTAATGGATGTTGTGTCAAAACTTAATAATGATGAAATCACTTATTTGAACGCTCTGGATAAAGCAAAATTAACAGATTTATATAATCAAACTACAACTGACTATCAATTTGCAATGTCGCAGGATAACGTTGATATGGTAGATGCCTATAATACTGAAGATGGTTCTTCATTAAAAATAGAAATCATTAAACCATTCACATTGACAGTCCTTTCTTCCAGCACACATTTTGCAAAAGTTCACGTGAATGATTTCCAATACAAAGTGACAAGCACTTTCCCTGATGGAAACTTCTCCTTGAACGTAAACGGCTCGAACACTGCCTACCTAAAGAAAACAGAAGATGGCAGCTGGAAAGTCTACAACGTCGTTATGGATGACGAGCAAGAAGAAACACTCGCTGACGAAGCGGCATCAATTTCACAAAACTAAGCAAAAGAGAAGGCTAATTCGCCTTCTCTTTTGCTATTACTCTATTATTTCGCCCCTGCAACGGACCAGTCCACTATATCCTTATGGAAGCCGAATACGCGCGGCTCTCCTTTTTTCACTTGTTTGGAAATGGCATCAAAGTCGTCATCAGAGTAAAGCGTGATGATCGGCATATCTTCATCCCAGATTTTCTGCAGTTCTGAGTAGATTTCCTTCCGTTTATCAGGATCTGGTTCAGACTTCCCTTTCAATAGAAGTTCATCAACTTTTGGGTTGCTGTATTTCATATAGTTATAGGCACCGGAGCTGCTGTACAGAGAAGAGATTTCCGGGTCAAGTGTAAATGTAAAGCCCATTAATAGCAGATCGTAATCTCCGGCCTTTCCTTTTTGCATGATGGTCGGGAAGTCGTAAGTAGTCGTCTTCACCTTCACCCCTGCTGCCTTTAGGTTTTCACTGATGATATCGGCTGATTGTTCACGTACTTTGTTGCCGATCGGCACCACGAGCTGAAGCGTCTTGTCGAAGTCCCATCCGGCATCCTTCAGCATCTGCTTCGCTTTTTCAGGATCATAGCTAAACCCTTTCAAATCCTTGTCCAAGTAAGGGCTGACGGAAGTATATGGTCCATCGACCACTTCGCCGTATCCTTTTAATAGCTTGTCTACGATTTTCTGTCGATCAAGTGCATAGACCAATGCCTGGCGGACTTTTGCATCCTTGATTTTCTCCGTATTGAACATCATTGTCTGGAATCCGATGGTCTTTTCAGATTTCGTTCTGACATTATCAAGCTTTTCGACCCTTTTGTAATCCTGCGGCGGAATCTTTCCGATGCCGATCCCCACGTTCATATGGAGCTCCCCTGTTTGAAGCTGAGCTGCCAGATTAGGTGCCGGCATGATTTTCACATATAAGTTCTCAAGCTTTGGTTTGCCTCCGTAGTAATCAGGATTTGCTTTTAGCTGGACATCCTGATTTTTCTTGTATTCTACAAAAGTAAATGGTCCGTTGGTGACATCAGGCTTCAAGAAAAAAGAGTCTTTCGCTAAGTCTTCCGGCTTCACTTTACTTAAAACATGTTTAGGCAAAATCAAGAACTTGGTCCCCAGCTGCTCCTTGATCATATTGGGATCCACTGGCGCTTTTGTTTTGAATTGAAGCGTTTTATCATCAACGACCTTCACGGAAGGGATTTCTGTCTGCCCATCCTTGAGCTTCCCATTGTCGTCAAGCCCATCGAGCATCGATAAATAGCTTCCTACTGTCGTTTCCACTTTCGGATTGGCCACCATATTGAATGTGTAGGCCGCATCCTCTGCAGTGACCGGTTTTCCATCCGACCATTTGGCATCTGGATCCAGTTTAATCGTAAAGGTTTGATTATCAGTGGTTTCAAAGGATTTCGCGAGCTTTGGAACAAAGTTTTGCGGCCCGTCCATTTCAAGAAATGAATCAAACATAAATTTTTCAATGAAGGATGAGGCCACATCAGGTGAATTGATGGTGCTGAAATTGACCGGAGGATTAACCATCCCTAAAAACATCGTCTTGCTTCCTCCGCCGTTCGCTGTTCCTCCTGTTCCCGCGCTGCTGCAGGCACCAAGTAATAAAAAGGATGCAGCGGCACAAACCTTCGCCATGTTCTTAATTTTCATCTTCATTTCCCCCTCGCTCACAATTTGAAATTTTCTATTTTAAACTTTTCGGATCCATGGCATCCCTCAGTCCATCTCCCATAAAATTGATGGATAGAACAGACAAGAGGATCATCATGCCTGGCGGGATCCAAAGCCACGGCTGCGACGCAAGCACTGTCAACGATTGAGCTTCAGTCAGCATATTCCCCCAGCTTGCTGTCGGCGGCTGCACGCCCATTCCAAGAAAACTTAAAGAAGCTTCCATGATGATGGCAGATGCAATCCCAAATGTCGCATTGACTAAAATCGGTGCTAAACAATTTGGAAGGATATGCTGAAAAATGACCTTTGGCGCGGAATATCCCAATGCCACCCCAGCTTTGATATAGTCCAGCTCTTTAATGGAAAGGACGCTCCCCCTGACGATGCGGGCAATTGGCGGCCAACCGAGCAGGCCAAGTACTACAATGATATTAAATAAACTCGGCCCCATAATGCTGACTAGGACAAGGATGACCATCAAATACGGAAACGACATGAAAACATCCGTGATCCTCATGATGATCATATCGACTGCTTTTCCAAAATAGCCGGCAGCAGCACCGAGGATGGTTCCGATGACGGTATAGATGGCGACTGCTCCGAGCCCCACTGAAAGGGATATTCGGGAGGCGTAGATCAGCCTGCTCAATAGATCCCTTCCCACCTGGTCCGTTCCAAGCAAATGCGCTTTGGAAGGCGGCGCCGCGAATTCATCTGCGATGGAATAAGGACTTTTCGGCGCTATCCAAGGGGCGAAGACGGCCATGAGGATGATAAGTGAAAAGATGACCAAGCCCGCCACCGCAAGCTTGTGCTTCAGGAATTTTTTCAGGATGACCTTTAGGTAGCTCTCCTCCTGTCCTAATTCTTCATGGAGATTGAAGGCAGCGCCTTTTTGATAAGAGGCGGCTTCATTTTCCATTTTCACATTGGCAATCGGCAAATGGATCCCCTCCTTCTTAATGGTATTTGATTCTCGGATCAGCTACTGAATATAAGATATCTGTAATCAAATTGGATGAAAGGACTGTAATGGCAGCAATGAAATTCAGGGCCATCAAGGTCGGATAGTCCCTGGATGAGATGGATTGAATGGTAAGCTGACCAAGCCCCGGCCATTGGAATATCTGTTCTGTGACAACGGCTCCTCCAATCAAGAGCGGGATATCGATTCCGATGATGGTGATGATGGGAATAAGTGCATTTCTTAGAGCATGCTTATTGACTACAATGAATTCCTTGAGTCCCTTGGCACGTGCCGTCCTAAGAAAATCATGCCCCAGAATTTCGAGCAGGCTTGACCGGACATACCGGACCATATTGCCTGCTATCCCGGTTCCGAGTACTAGAGCAGGGAGAATGAGGTGGCTAAACGTATCGGCAAATCCCCCTGGGCCTCCCAATGTATTCATGCCCCCCGTGGGAACAAGATGAAAGATGATGGCGAACACATAAATGGCACCGAGCCCCAAAAAGAAGTGGGGGATGGAAATGCCTAAAAATGAAAATGAGGTAGTTAAGTAGTCCACCCAGGAATATTGCTTAGTTGCACTGATGATTCCGATGGGAATAGCAATGAGATAGGCGATGAGAAGCGCGGTCCCCATCAGCATGATCGTTGGAATCAGCCTCTCACCTATAAGTCCCATGACAGGCTCATGTGTGCTGTAGGAAAATCCAAAATCCCCTCTTACCAGATTCTCAAGCCATCTGATGTATTGAACGTAGATCGGATCATTCAATCCAAGCGCTTCTTTTTTCAGCGCGATATCAGCCGCGGTCGCATCCGGGTTCAACTGCATCTCAACAGGGTTTCCCGGTGCCAGATTAACAATAAAAAAACTGAAGATCGTTACGCCAAAAAGTACTGGAACAGCGATGAGCAAACGACGAACAATGTATTGAAACACGATGATCCCCTCCTCTTAGCTAATGGGTGAATGCGGAAAGTGGCAGGCAGCCATATGTCCTTCACCGCTCAACACAGGGGCTTCAACCTTGCAAATTTCCTGTGCGATCGGACATCTGGTATGGAAGCTGCAGCCTTTTGGAGGATTGGCCGGATTCGGGACATCCCCCTGTACGATGATTCTCTCCCGTCCACGAAGGTGCGGATTGGGAATCGGATAGGCACTCAAGAGGACTTTTGTATATGGATGCTTCGGATTTTTAAAAATGTCCTCTGTCTTCGCAATTTCCACAATCTTTCCGAGATACATGACGGCGATCCGGTCGCTGATATATTTCACGGCTCCCAATCCATGGGCAATGAATAAATAGGTTAATTGAAACTCTTTCTGTAAATCTTTCAATAGATTAAGGACTTGGGCCTGGATGGATACATCAAGGGCTGAGACCGGCTCGTCGCAGACAATCAATTTAGGATTTAAGATCAAGGCTCTCGCAATGCCGATCCGCTGTCGCTGCCCCCCAGAGAATTCATGAGGATACCGGCTTCGGTAAAACTTCGTCAATCCAACGATCTCTAGCATTTCATCGGCTTTTTTATAAGCTTCTTTTTTATCTGCCAGTTTGTGTGCGATCAGCGGCTCTGCCAGCAGATCCCCGATCCGTTTTCGTGGATTAAGGGAAGAATACGGATCTTGAAAAATAATCTGCATTTGGGTCCGCATTTTCCGCATTTCCGAGTGAGACAGCCCGGATAGGTCGGTCCCTTCAAAAAGGACGCTCCCCTCAGTCTGTGGGTCCAATTGAACGATAGCTTGTCCAGTTGTGGATTTTCCGCATCCCGATTCCCCTACGAGCGCCAGCGTTTCACCTGGAAAGATGGAAAAATCCAAGCCATCTACCGCTTTGACATGTCCGACAGTCCTCGAAATAATCCCTTTTTTGATAGGGAAGTATTTTTTAAGGTTACGCACCTCGATCAATGGGGAATCTGGTTCTCTATGAATATTCAATTGATTGTTTTCTTTTGAAATGGCGTTCATGCAAGCACCTCCCTTTTTCCTGCGTTAGAATCATGCTGCTGATCTTCATAAAGCCAGCATCTGACTTGATGGGAGCTGTCATTGATAGGCAAAAGCGGCGGCCTTTCACTTGTACATTTCTTCAATGCGTAAGGGCACCTGGAATGGAAGCGGCAGCCCTTGGGCATCTGATTCAAGGAAGGCACCGTACCGGGAATGGAAGCAAGACGCGTGTGCTGGTCATGCTCCAAATGGGGAATGGATTTCATAAGCCCCTTTGTATAAGGATGCTTCGGATGGTCAAACAAAGTATAAACATCTGCCTCTTCAACTACTTGCCCCGCATACATGACAAGCACCTTATCAGCCATCTCGGCAATGACCCCCAAATCGTGGGAAATGATCATGGTCGCCGTGTTGTATTCATCTTTAATTTTCTTCATAAGCTCCAATATTTGAGCCTGTATCGTTACATCTAACGCTGTTGTCGGTTCATCCGCAATCAGAAGCTTCGGATTGCAGGATAAGGCCATGGCAATCATCACCCTCTGCCTCATCCCGCCGGATAATTTATGTGGGTACTCATCCACAATGGCTTCAGGCCGCGGGATCCCGACTTTTTGAAGCATGGACACGGCATATTTCTTCGCCTCTTTTTTTGATAGCTTCATATGGAGCACAATCTGTTCAATCATTTGATTCCCGATTGTGAAGACGGGATTCAGGGATGTCATCGGCTCCTGGAAAATCATTGAAATGTCATTTCCGCGGATCTTTCTCATTTGAGATTCAGGAAGCGTAGCCAGGTCCACGCCTTCGAGCTTGATGTTCCCTTGTTTGATATAGCCAGAGCTTCCCAAAAGCCTCATGACAGATAGCGAAGTGACGCTTTTGCCGCATCCTGATTCCCCTACAATCCCGATTGTTTCACCAGGCATGAGACGGAATGTCACTTCTTCTACAGCAACCGCTTCACCCTTATCATTTTTAAAAGCCGTTTGAAGCTGGTTGACTTCCAGCAAAACATCTTTCAATATCCTTCACCTCCAGTTGATTTTGAACCATTAGACAGATGAGGCAAGAAGCGGCTCTTCCGCTTTTTCAGCCAAGTAATGGTGGACGATGCTCAGGAATGCTTTCCCAGCATAGATCATCCCTTTTTCATCAATATCAAATTTAGGATGGTGGTGCGGTGCAGATGCTCCAATCTCTGCATTTTGAGCCCCCGTAAAGAAGAACATCCCAGGCTTCTCTTTCAAGTAGTAGGCAAAATCTTCTCCTCCCATCAGGGCTGGCATTTCTTGAATGGTCTTCGAATCGACGGTTTTCTCCACAACGGATTTAAACATTTCCGTTTCCTGTTCGTGGTTGTATACGGCAGGATAGCCGCGGGAGTAAACAACTTCGCATTCTGCATGATAGGATTGGCAAAGCCCATTGGCGATGTTTCGAATTTCCTGCTCCATGTGCTGCCTTACTTCTTCATCAAATGTTCGGAAGGTACCCTGGATCACAGCTGAATCTGCAATGACGTTCAGTGCCTGCCCCGCATGGAAGGAACCGACTGACAATACCGCTGATTTCTGGGGATCCACTTGTCTGCTTACTATGTACTGCAATTGATTGACCAGCTGGCATCCAATGGCGAGGGCATCGACCGTTTCATGAGGGGATGCTCCATGTCCGCCCCTCCCTTGAATTTTGATTACAAAGGAATCAGCTGCTGCCATGGTGTAGCCTTTACGGTATAAATATGTACCTGTTGGGGCTCTTGAGGAAAGATGCGTCCCAAAAACATAGTCAACTCCATCCAGGCATCCATCTTCAATCATGGCAATGGCTCCTCCTGGTGCGAGCTCCTCTGCATGCTGATGAATCAGTACAACATTTCCAGCCAGCTCACTTCGATTGCGGCTGAGCACTTTTGCTGCTGCGAGCAGGGTCGCCGTATGTCCATCATGTCCGCACGCATGCATCACTCCAGGGACAGCGGATTTATATGGAACGTCCTTTTCATCCTGGATCGGAAGGGCATCAAAATCAGCCCTTAAAGCAATGGTCTTTCCCGGCTTCGCTCCTTTTATCAGCCCGACTACGCCCCTTCTTCCTACTCCTGTCCTGACTTCGACCCCGAAGCTTTCGAGTAATGAAGCAATCATTTTCGGTGTTTCCACCTCTTGAAACGAAAGCTCTGGATGCTGATGAAAATGCCTTCTCCATCCAACCATTTCGCTATACATTTCTTCCAGTTCTGAATGCCATTTCTGCACCATTGTGATCCCCCATTGTTCATTTTCGGATCATGCAAATCGTTGTCGGATTTCTTGGAGCAAAATTTACTCATGCATGAATATGAAATTTTTAAATATTTTTATTATTCTGAGTATACTGAATGTAAAAATGCCGGTCAACACGGTTTTTGGTTATCCGAATGAAATTCGCTGCTTAAAAAGTGTCGAAAATCCAGTGGACAAGCCAAAGAAAACGATTGCAAAAATTATTTCCATTTCCGAAAAACCAACGGAAAACCGCGTATAATAGGACTATTTTATTACGTGAATATAGTTATAGTTATTTTAGTAATATTTTCCTATAATGATTTTACACTTTACATAATAAGTTCGTTTTGTGAAATACTAGCTGGGGACCAAGCATCGGAAAGATGTGATTAAATTTAAATTTATGAATAGTTATGAATAATTATTCAAAACACATTATCAAACACATACTTCCCGCCTGATTCCAATTGACTATTTTGCGGGTAAAATACCGAAAGTGACACTACAGGTGACAGTCACGCCCCGATTTTTGTCGAATAAAAAAGAACCAGCTGAATGCTGATTCCTAAACTTGATTTTATGAAGGCTTCCTCGCTTGGAAACTCAGTGTTTTTTCATAACAAAGATACGGTTGTTTTCTCATGGGATATTGAATTTGCCCCCTGTACACATAGCCTGCTTTTTCATATAATCGGACGGCTCCCGGATTGGCGGAATAGACATCCAGCCGCAGGCAATCATGACCTTTTTGCTGCGCAAACTTCTCTGCAAAAACCAGTAGCCGCTTCCCAAGACCCTGTCCTTGATAATCGGGGTGGACTGCGAGCCGATGGATCCAGGCAGCACTTCCTTTTATCTGCCAGTCGATATGATCATGTTTCTTGCTTCCGCGGTCTTCCAGCACAATGATTCCGATTAATTTCCCATCGTTTTTCATACCATACATCTGACTTCGCTTCAGGTCTCCCTCGATTAAAAATCGATTTGGGTAAAAGAAGTCCCACTGGTCGATTCCATTTAATTTAAGGTCTTTGGTGACTTCGGAAAACAATGTTAACACATCCTTCTTATCCTCTCGGGACAGTGGCTGTATTTCCAAAACCCCCACCTCCATTGAACCGGTCTGCTTTTATTCTCTCAAGTTTAACCCTCGATTTTTTTCGGTAAAAAATCGTCCATAGTATGGCCGCGCCGATGAAACCGTAGAAGACAACGTTTGAAACAGCCAAGTAGACAGCCGTGGATAAGCTGTAGACAAGTATTACGCGTACTGCCGCCTCACAAAGCAGGATAAGCCCCCAGACCATAGTCATCGTCCTCATGACAAATCGGAAATAGGGGTACTGCCAGTTTTCATGAAAAAGCTCTTCCCCTAAAAAACGTGAACCTAAACTGAACATCAATGGCTTCTTCCTTAATAGTGAACCGATAAAAAGGACGCCAACAGATGCCGTAATCAAGGATTCCCTGATCAGGATGATTTTTTCATTCCCTCCCAATAGAACTAGCCCAATGGTCAATACAAGGGTGAACAGCATTAATCCGCCGAATACATCGATTTTTCTATGTTTGGCTAAATGCACCACGTTGTCGACTAAAGGAGCAAGTGCAGCAATGGATAGAGCTTCCACACTGCTCATATAGTTCGACAGGGTGACATATAGAATCCAGGGGATCAGCCCGTTGACCACAAGCGTGAAAATCACGTATTTTCGTTTGCTCATCTTCCTTCTTCCTTTCTATTGGCGGCGCCTTTAAAGTGCCGGATATTGTCTGCGGCCAGATGGTATAGATTTTTTCTTTTTCTTCCGGAAAAAATACCATTCAACGACCGCTAAGTTCGTAATCCAGCACATCCAGGAAGCAATCCCCATGGCTTCTTGAATGTCTATATGGAAAAGCAGCGTGAACGGAAGCAGATAGAGACGGAATGAAGCAAATGCCAGGGTCACCGCATAGCTTCTGATCATCCATTTCTGATGCAGGCTGAACTTCTTCTGGAAAATTCTCATCATGGCAACAAAAGTCGTCGCAATCCAGCAGACATCCAGCATAAAAAATCCCGTTTTAGCAGTGATTCCGCCACTGGCATACCAGCTTAAATAAAGCCCAACTAATCCAGCCAATCCAATCGAAGTGATATAGATATACCCGAGCTTCCGGTGCCCACCTGCGTTTTTTCCTGTCGGCCTTCTAATAAATTGGAACGGTCCCGTCAAAAGCGCGATGGTGCCAAAAATAATATGAACATACAAGATTACGAGCCAAGGCTTGAACGGGAAGTTAGGCAAGTGCATTTTCCCATCGACCGCCCCTGCTGTTTTTGGGTCTAAAACAACATATTGTGTGACAATGTATCCTAAAAACAATAAAAGGATGAAAAATAATGCGATCCATCCTGCTGCAGCCCATTTGCTTTTTTTCATAAACTCACTCATTTCTTAAATTGATGAATGCTGCACGATCTCGGTCTGTGCATTTTCATCTTAAAGCATCGTTCTTTCAGATTTCTTACAGTTACGAGTGAATTTCTTACATGATATAATATGGTCAAAAATACTGGAAAACTTTTCATGAAGATGAGGGGAAGAATATGGGGAAATTGGCCTCCCAACTTGCGATACCTAAAATGGGAATGAGTTTTGAACGTCCAGACAAATTTTCTATGCTCGACCAGGCATTCCATCGACCGGTGATGAGTATTACAGCGCCAGGCGGGTTCGGGAAGTCTGCATTGATTTCCAACTATTTGCTGTGTCGTGCACGGCAAGCCTTTTGGTTCAATTTTGCCGAAAAAAAATGGTCCCTGGAGGAATTCGTCTATCTTTTAGCAGATGGCCTTGGAATTTCAGGTGATGAAGATGAAGTTCTCCACATCCAACTTTCCATTTTAGAGTCCATTGCCTATTGGGAGAGTCCACTATCCATCGTTTTGGATGATTTTCACAACAATGAATCAGCTGAAATCCCGGCATTCATCCATCAGCTCATACAGCACGCTTCCTCTTCTGTCAATGTAGTCATGCTAAACAGTACGAAGCCCGATTTTCCACTGACAAGACTGAAAATCCAAAACAAATTAGTGGAGTGGAACGAGCAGGAACTTCAATTTACAAAAGAGGAGACCGCCTCTTTTTTTCAGCAGGAAAATAGATCGCTGACAGCTGCCGAGTTGGATTTCCTGCACAAAAAATTAGGCGGGTGGCCAGCTGCTCTTTCACTGCTCGCAGCATCGATAAAAGGACCGGTTCCTATTTCTTCAGAAATCCTTTTGAAGCATGCCCCATTCAAAGAACTATTTGAAGAATTTGAGCCATTTTTGAAAGACGCTGATGACACAGAATTAGCTGTCCTGTATCATTCAAGCCTCATTCATGAACTCGATCCACAAGTCATGGTGGAATTAGGCATTGATTATTCTCTATTAGAAGAAATCTGGCTGAACAGGACTTTTATCCGTCAAATGGACAATGCCCAATCCTATATTCCGATATTCCGCGACTACCTGTACCAAAAACTCACATCATTTATCGGAAAAAGGCCATTGCGCCACATGCATGAAGCAGCAGCAAAGATTTACGAACGCGGTTATCAGTATTATTTTTCATTCGCTCATTTCCTGGCCGCTGGTCATTTTGAAGAGGCTGCCCGTCTGATGCAAAAAATGATGAACATGTATACACCGGAACAGTTTCTTCTTCTGCTTGATGGATCCCTGGAAGAAATCTGTCCTGCTATCTCCACAGCAGCCTTTTCCCTTTTTCTATTCAGATGCGTACCGATCGCGCTGCTGAGAAGCTACATTGAACCGATCAGGACTTCTCTTGTAACCAATCAATCAGAGGCAATTCCCTTTTATAAAATTCTACTGCGGCATCGATTGGGATTAATCTTGTTTTACAGCGGGGAGATTGAGGAAGCGAAGGAATTGTTCACGGAGTCGCTGAAAGAAAGCAGAGAAGCTGGCAGCCACGACTTGATTTCCGTGAACCTGTCACTCATTGCCCAATGCTGCCGGTTTACTGGAGAAATAGAAGAAGGAATCCAATTTGCAAGAATGGCATTGACGAATGCAGAGCAATACAACACCGTGGACAGCCGGATGCATTCTTCCTGGATATTGACTGAACTGCTGCTGGAAAAGAAGGAACTTGCCCTTGCTGAGCCATTACTGAAAGATCTCGCTCGACTCGCCGAGGAATATGCGGACGAAGGCGCCAAAGTCTATCCCCTGATTGCCATGGGGAAATATTATCGACTGACCGGTGAGTTAAAAAAAGCAATGGAATGCACAGAATCCGGGATTGCCAGGGCTGAAAAATTCATGCTCGATACAGACCTTGGATGGGGATACATGGAGCTCGGGTTGATTCACTTGGAAATGGGTGAAAAAGAACGGGGTGAAGAACTTTTAAAGAAATCTCAGAAATATTTTGCCCATTATCGCTATTTCAACGGGCTGCTTCAAACTTTCATTAACCAGATCAATTCCGTAAAAGACACAGTTTCAGCCCCAGTTGAACGAACTGCTTCAGGGTTATCCGTCTCCCTCCTTGGGAATTTTCAACTCATGCAAAATGGAAATGAAATATCCCTCAAGCGCAAATCGAGCCTGCGGCTAATGGTATATCTGGCTGCTCAATACGGACAAAAAATCCCAAAGGACCGGCTGTTAGAGGATTTATTTCCTGACGGCAGCTACCATTCACAGACCAACCGCTTTTATGTATCCCTATCGGGGCTGCGAAAATCATTGGAGCCTGACGCTGCTTCAGGAAGACAGTCCAGGTATATCATCCAGACTGGGGAAAGCATTTACTTCGATGATCAGTACTGCGACATCGATTTAAAAAGGTTCCATTCGCTCATCAAGGCGCAAGCTCCTTCACAGGAAGCGAAAATAGCCAATTTCTTAGAAGCAGAGACCCTATATAAGGGCGATCTTTTGAAGGAATTCCCTTATGAATCATTCCTTGAACCCATTAGGGAACAGACGAAAAGGTCATTTCTCGATATCCTCGAAGAAATCGGTTACTACTATTGGTCCATTGAGGAGTATTCGAAAGCCCAAACGAGATTCGACCGCATCCTTCAAATGGACGAATACAACGAACCGATTTATTGGAAATACCTGCGGAGCCTGCTCGATAAAGGGTTCATCAAGCAGGCAAAGGATATCGCCGCTTCCATGGAGCAGAAGTTCGAAATAGAGATGGGTGTGCCAGTTAAGCAAAAGCTTCAAACATTATTTGATTCCTATAAATGAGAAAAACCTCCTGCTGAATAGGAGGTTTTTTCATTTAGAATCGAGCATTAGTACTCGACTATTTATGCTCACTAAAACTCCGGCAAGTGATCCAGGTTATTTTCCTTGATGCCGTCCGGCTCGCTCCGTATGATATCCCTGCCATACTTATGAAATACATCAATATGCGCAAGCTTTCCTGCCTTAGCTTCTTCCAGTGCAGTGATGTAATCCAGCTCACGGCCAGTATCGGTCTTAAAGGCAATGATGTCATCATCTCGATTCTTCCTTACGGCGACAATCTCCTCCACACCCGGCTGTTTGTTCTCCACGGCTTCATTTAGACTTTGCTCTGCTGCTTGATGTTTGTATTCGATATAAATATTCTCGAAATCTTTATTTTCATTTTCCATGTCAGCACCTCCCGAACATACGTTTAGTTTGTGTATCCCTTTTTGAATTATGCGGTCAATTCTTTTTGACAGGGAATTTGTAATGGTGTATATTTCTAATAGACGAACATTATTAATTAACTTATAAAAAATATTCGTATTTTAGGAGTGTTTTTTCATGGAAAACGTTTTCGATTATGAAGATATTCAGCTAATTCCGGCGAAGTGTGTAGTCAACAGCCGTTCTGAATGTGATACAAGTGTGACTTTTGGCGGCAGGAAATTCAAGCTTCCGGTAGTGCCTGCCAATATGCAAACCATCATTGATGAAAAGATTGCCGTCTATATGGCTGAGAATAATTACTTTTATATCATGCACCGATTTGAACCTGAGAAGCGAAAAGACTTTGTGATTGAGATGAAAAATCGCGGATTGTATGCATCCATCAGTGTCGGCGTAAAAGAGGAAGAATACAGCTTCATTCAACAACTGGCTGAAGAAAATCTCGTACCCGAGTACATCACCATCGATATCGCGCACGGCCACTCTAACGCTGTGATCAATATGATTAAACATATTAAAAAGCATCTTCCGGACAGCTTTGTCATTGCCGGAAACGTCGGTACGCCTGAAGCAGTCAGGGAATTAGAGCATGCCGGGGCTGACGCCACTAAAGTTGGCATCGGACCAGGCAAAGTCTGCATTACGAAAATCAAGACAGGATTCGGTACAGGCGGCTGGCAGCTTGCGGCTTTACGCTGGTGTGCAAAGGCAGCAACGAAGCCGATTATTGCAGACGGCGGCATCCGTACACATGGCGATATCGCTAAATCCGTTCGATTCGGCGCCTCTATGGTCATGATCGGATCCCTATTTGCAGGACACGAGGAATCTCCTGGGACAACAATTGAAAAAGACGGGAAGCTTCATAAGGAATACTTCGGATCTGCATCGGAATTCCAAAAAGGCGAACGAAAGAACGTCGAAGGAAAGAAATTGTACGTTGAGCACAAAGGTGCACTTGAGGATACACTGATTGAAATGGAGCAGGATCTTCAATCATCCATTTCTTATGCAGGCGGTACAAAATTGGAAGCCATCCGTACGGTGGATTATGTAGTAGTTAAGAATTCCATTTTTAATGGGGATAAAGTTTATTAATGAAGGCTCTTTACTCAAAATTTGTTATTTAACAATTAAAGCAGGTTATGCAATCAAAATAACCTATTTAGCTAGAAAAGAGCCTGGATACTACCTTTCAACGCTGAAAACAGCTAATTTCGTGTTAAAATCGGCAGTTAGATTTTAACAACAATGTTTACGAAAACTGCCTTAGTAAAAAAGGGAAAGCATTGTGCTTTCCCTTTTTTGCGTTCGTTCAGCAGATGCACGTTTTCTTCTTGGCACCGAGCTTTCCTCTCTGCTCGATTTTTTTGATGTAGTCAACAGCCAGCGGGACTTTACAGGCTGTGTTCCCAACATCAACGTTTACCTTGCCAATATGGCGAGCGACTTCGATCACTTCTTCCGTCAACGGCAGGACCGAGCCCCCTACACAAATCAGAAAACAGTTCATCGCATAGCGGGCACGATTTTTCTCTTCATGGATGGTGTTTTTGATTCGTACAAGCAGACTTCGGATTTCTTCAAAATCCAACTCGTCATCAGGGGTGATAGTCACATAATTCGCATAGGTGCTCCAGCCGCACGCAGCGATCATTTCTTCTTCTGAATCTATCCATTCCATCGCCAATTCCATGGCAAATGGACTTTCAGCCGCAGCACCTGCCACAGTATATTCCGCAATCATGTGCCAATAGGCTTTCTGCACCCACTCCTGCAGCTGTTCTTTTGTCAGTTGAGAAGGATTCACCGATAATCCAGCTAAGTACATGGCATCGGAATTGCCTGTATTGTATAAATCCTGCACCAGTTCCTGATCTTTTTTTACTGATTTCACAAGCTTTTTCATATCGCCAATTTTCACGCCAAAAAGAGGCTCAGCTGCCCCGTGGCGCATAAAGGTTTTCTTGGTCTGTTCCGATCCCATTGCCTCTAACTTTTCCATTACTTCTTGAAGCGTCATGATTCCATTCCCCCTCACCCTTTTCTACTAGTAGTTTCTAGGATTTTGGCAAGAATCCTCTTTTTTACCTCAAAGTGCTGAGGGTGATCCGCCAGATCATATGGTGGAGTCCTTTTCCCCAAAAATCTTTCAATAAGTAATCGGGTTCTCCAAATTTCCTTTTCCAGACTTTTTGCGCCCTGGCATACCCGCTGTCGAGACAGAATGCCGACATTCCTTTACCAGCTAAAACAGTATAAATTTCATTCAATAGCCTATTTCCAATCCCTTTTCGCTGAAAATCTGGATGAACAAATACTGTCCCTACTTCCACAATAGATTGAAACTCATTGTTTGTGTGGAGAAGAATCAATTCGCTGGGAGGGCCATATTCTATCGAACCAACTATTTTATCTTCTACCTCCGCAATTAAGAAATAGCGGTTCAGCCCTTTGCTTTCAAAATCCTTGTCGAGGTATTGCTTCTTTGTATGTATCTCTTCTTGGATATCCTCCATCATATGCCCGATTCCCTCTTTGGAAAAAGTGTCGCTTATCACGAGTTGAAAAAATACATGGAGTTCTTTTTCATCCTCTTTGGCGGGTCTTCTAATTTTCACGTACATATTTATATCCTTTCATTTAAAAAGCCTGCATCCCGGCTGGGAGCAGGCTCGAATCAATTTGACCGTTATCTTAAATCAAAACGATCAGCGTCCATGACCTTTACCCAAGCAGAGACAAAGTCACGTACAAATTTCTCTTTATTATCATCCTGTGCATACACTTCAGCCAGTGCACGAAGTTCAGAGTTTGAACCGAATACTAAATCAAAGCGGGTAGCTGTCCGCACCACTTCACCTGACTTGCGGTCGCGTCCTTCATACAGGTTGAATTCTGCACGCTTCCACTCTACTCCCATATCTAGGAGGTTAGCAAAAAAGTCGTTGGATAGTGTGCCTACCTGATCGGTGAATACTCCGTGCTTTGTATCTCCATGGTTAGTCCCGAGCACACGCAGACCACCGACGAGGACCGTCATCTCAGGAGCAGTCAAACCTAAGAGCTGTGCCTTATCCACCATCATTTCTTCCGGGCTAGTGGAGTATTCTTTTTTCTGATAGTTGCGGAATCCATCTGAAACAGGCTCCAAGACATCAAAGGACTCTGCGTCGGTCTGCTCAGCAGATGCATCACCACGTCCAGGCGAAAATGGAACAGTAATTTCAAATCCGGCGGCTTTTGCAGCTTTCTCAACCGCTGCACTTCCGCCAAGTACAATCAAGTCAGCAAGGCTCACTTTTTTATCGAGTCCGCTTTGAATATCTTCGTAAACGCCAAGGACCTTCTCAAGCAATTCCGGTTCATTGGCTTCCCAGTCTTTTTGAGGAGCGAGACGGACGCGCGCTCCATTTGCACCGCCGCGCATATCTGATCCGCGGTAAGTGCTTGCCGAAGCCCAGGACGTTTTTACGAGTTCACTTACTGTGAGGCCTGAGTTAAGGATTTTTTCTTTCAGGCTGGCAATTTCCTCATGCGACAACTCATAGTCGACAGCTGGAACCGGGTCCTGCCAGATCAGTTCTTCTCCAGGCACTTCTGGACCTAAGTATCGTACTTTTGGGCCCATGTCTCGGTGCAGCAGTTTAAACCATGCACGAGCAAAGGCATCGGCAAACTCATCCGGATTTTCATAGTAGCGGCGTGAAATCTTCTCATAATCCGGGTCCATACGCAAAGCCATATCAGCTGTTGTCATCATGGTCTTCACACGGACCGATGAATCTTCCGCATCCGGCGCCATATGCTCTTCAGTCATGTCGACAGGAGCCCATTGATAAGCTCCTGCAGGACTCTTCGTCAGCTCCCACTCGTAACCGAAAAGAAGATCGAAGTACCCGTTATCCCATGTAGTCGGATTCGATGTCCAAGCCCCTTCAACACCACTGGAAATTGTATCGCGGCCTTTTCCGCTTCCATAAGAGCTGATCCACCCCAACCCTTGCGTTTCAAGCGTCGCTGCTTCCGGGTCATCCCCCACTAGAGAAGCATCGCCGGCACCATGCGCTTTACCAAATGTGTGGCCGCCTGCGATGAGCGCTACCGTTTCTTCATCGTTCATGGCCATTCTACCAAATGTATCTCGAATATCACGGGCGCTTGCAAGCGGATCAGGCTTCCCGTTCGGACCTTCAGGGTTTACATAAATAAGCCCCATCTGAACGGCAGCAAGCGGATTCTCTAAATCGCGGTCCCCGGAATAGCGGTTGTCTGCAAGCCATTCTTTTTCAGAACCCCAATAGACATCTTCCTCAGGGTGCCAAACATCTTCACGTCCTCCGGCAAATCCGAATGTCTTCAGCCCCATGGATTCAAGAGCCACATTCCCTGTCAGGACAAGCAAATCTGCCCAAGAGATTTTGTTTCCGTATTTCTTTTTGATCGGCCATAGGAGGCGCCGTGCTTTATCAAGGTTGACGTTGTCCGGCCAGCTGTTCAGCGGGGCAAAACGCTGGGATCCAGTAGAGCTGCCGCCGCGTCCGTCCGCCGTGCGGTATGTACCTGCAGCATGCCAAGACATACGGATAAAGAATGGACCATAATGGCCATAGTCAGCAGGCCACCAATCCTGGCTGTCCGTCATTAACTCGTGCAGATCTTTTTTCAATGAATCGTAATCCAATTTCGAGAATTCCTCGCGATAGTCGAAATCCTCCCCCATTGGATTTGATTTCTTATCATGCTGGCGGAGAACACCCAAATTCAGCTGGTTTGGCCACCAGTCCTTATTCGTCGTTCCACCAGGAGCTGTCGTCGTTGTAATAGCACTATCTTTGTGATGAGTGACAGGGCATTGCCCCGCAGAGGTATGTTCCTTTTGGTCTGGTCTATCATTCATTTCCATTTCCCATACTCCTCCCTATTTAAGCAATCAATCTCTTACAAATTAAATAGTGTGATAATTTCGATAATTATTATCAACTCTTATTATAGTGGACGGGAAGAATCTTTAAAAGTCTGAAGCTTCTTTTAGGGAGAAGTTTTTTGGGACACAGCGTCCCACACCCCTCTTGTTTGAAATGTTTTTTAGAGGATAATTGAAAATATGTTATTTTTTTAAAACTTTTTTCCATCTGCTTACGAATATATAGATAGAAGGCAGTGAGATGATGATCAAAGAAGAACGATGGATAAAGAAAATCAAGAAACATGGGAGCCAGGATGCGGCCAATAAGCTGATTTCATATTATTATCGTGAAATCTACAGCTTCGTATTTAAACAAACAATCGACTCGGAACTTTCCTTGGATTTAACCCAGGAAATCTTTATTAGTGTGCTGCAGTCCATGAAACATTTCGACTCCAACAAAGCCTCTTTTCGGACATGGCTTTATAAAGTTGCCTCCAACCGGCTCGTAGATTATTTTCGATCCAAAAACTATCATTATCAGAAAATGACTGAATCACTTGAAGAACATGATTATGAAAACTATGAAGATTTCACATTCCGGCTTGATTTCAAAGAGGGTGTTGAAATGGTTGCCTCCATCGTCGGCAGGATGGATATGAAATGGCAGCAGATTGTCCGCTTGAAGCTTTTCGGGGAATATACACTCCCTGAAATCGCAGAACTGCTGGAGACCCCGCTTTCCACCGTAAAAACACGATACTATGCCGGAATTAGATACATTCAAAAAGAAATGGAGGTGCATGTTGATGCGTAGACAAAAATTCCATATCCCCATGCCAGATGATGAAACAGTAAAAAATGAAGTCCGCTCCATTACCCGTTTGGGATTGAAACAGAAGGAGCCTTTTTTCCCTTACATGCTTCGTATCGGAAAGGTGCTGGGGTTCAAGTATCTTTTCACCAATACCCGCGATGGGATGCTTTTGACGATTTCAACACTGATTGCCGTCATTTTTTTCCTGAATACCATTTCGGATGCGCCAGACATCTATGGAGCGGTTTTTTTAATCTCGCCTCTTCTGTTCATGTCCCTCTCTCTTTATGAGCTTTATATGAAGAAGCAGAATGCCACATTCGAAGTGGAAATGACAGCAAAATACAATCTTTATCAGATTTCTGCTTTTCGCATGCTGCACTTCAGCATATTATCGATAGCAGGCAATACCATCAGTTTTCTCCCGGTTGTATGGAAAGACAGCTCCCTTGAATTTTTTACATTGTTTATGATTTCAACAACCTCCTTGTTTATTTTTGCGATTGTCTTTCTATTCGTCTATACCAAAAAACGGTCAGGTTTGACAGCAAACCTTATCGGCATGGGCTGGATTTTAGCCAATATCGGTCTTCGGCTCATCAACGCCAATGGGTACAATCATTTCTTGATGTCTTTACCGGCGATCCTCTACGGAATTGTACTTATTGGCAGTGTGATCATTTATTTGTATTACCTTAGCAAACTGATTCGAATGAATGTTCAGGAAGGAGCTTTATAATATGCTGATTGTAAAAGATACAGGGAAAAGATATGGTTCATTCAACGCTTTGCGGGAAATCAATCTTGAATTTGGCTTCGGGATATATGGTCTGCTTGCTCCCAACGGGGCGGGAAAAACCACATTGATGAAAATGCTCGCCACCTTGATTTCGCCTACAAGTGGTGAAATCCTGTATAACGGAAGTGATATCTATGAACTCGACGAATCTTATCGTGACATTCTCGGGTACTTGCCGCAAAACTTCGGGTTCTATAAGCATTACTCCCCTAAGCAATATTTAATGTATCTCTCTGCCTTAAAAGGAATTGATAAAAAAACAGCTGCTGGGCTAATCACTGATCTCCTGGAGAAAGTGGCCCTATCTGATGTCGCTAATAAAAAAATGAGGAAATTTTCCGGAGGGATGATTCAGCGGGTTGGGATTGCACAGGCCTTATTGAATGACCCGAAAATACTGATTTTGGACGAGCCTACTGCCGGACTGGATCCCAAGGAACGAGCCCGTTTCCGCCAGCTATTGACCTCCCTTTCCAGGGACCGCCTGATCATCATTTCCACACACATCGTGTCGGATATTGAGTCGATTGCCAATCAAGTCATCATGCTTAAGCATCAGGAGATTCTTTTTAACGCTCCTCCGCAATCCATCTGCAAAACACTGGATGGAAACATCTACGAAACCGTGATAGGAAACCAAGAACTGGAAGCATTTCGCCTGAAGTATACTCTTCTGGGAGAGAAGCAGGAGCTAGGGAATGTACGCGTTCGCTTTGTCCATAAGGGAGAGCAGCAAATGCATTGGATGCCGGTCTCGCCAAATTTGGAGGATGTATTCTTATACGAATATCGGGATGATTTAAGCGGGGATTCGTACGTATTATGAGAATCATTTTTTTAGAAAGCAAAAAGGCACTCACTTCCCCCATCATCATTGGATTACTGCTGCTGTTCACCGCCTGGAACTTGTTTATTATCTTTGATTCTTCAAGCTTTAATAGGGAACTTTCCATTATCAATAAAATCGCCGGGGATTTTGGGGTGAAAATTACGGACGGCTCTCTCTCAAGACTTAATGAAGAACTGAAGATGGAGCTCTCCCAATTGAACGCCATCACCAAAAAACAAACAGGCAAAACCTTTAAAGATACTGATGATTTTTTTAGACAATTAACATACGAAAACCAGGATACATACACTTCTGAACTGCAGCGGTCTTTCAATGATCTCAGTATAAAGCAGATGTACCTGCAGCAGGCAGAATCATTTGATAAAAGATATGAAGCAATCAATATTCAAAAAATCGGCGAAGGGCAAATCGCTGGATATCATCTTAGCGGTTCTGCTGCCGAAATGCTCAGAAAAGAATACTCGAAACTAGCGGATCGCTTTGAACAACTAAAAAAGAGGAAAGAATACAAGAGTTGGTTTTTCGCAGGAAAGCCATTCGCCATGCACAGCCTGTTATTTCGAACTATCTTCCTGCATATTTTGATAGAATCCTTGATCTTGATCGTTCTTTCTACAGCCCTGATCAGTAATTTTGAATTTGAAAATAGAACCCAGCTCGTTGCATTTTCTTCAAAGCGGGGCAGAAAACTAATGACTGATAAGCTCTTTTCATCCTTCATCACCAGCACCACTATTTTCTTTATCCTTCTAGCAGCGACCCTTGGGCCGTATTTTACCGTTTTTGACTACAGCCATTTATGGAGCAGCTCCATAAACAGCGGACTTAATTGGGAATTTCAATTGCCTTATCTATCCTGGTGGAATTTCTCCCTGTTGGAGTACATGATTCTGGCCATAGTGGTTTCATACATCTGTATGCTATTGTTCATGCTTTTTGTCTTCAGCTTATCTGTAGTGCTAAAAAACAGCTATTACACTTTTATCCTTTTTGCAGTCATCTTCATTGCACTATTTATCCTAGCCGGGTTTATACCTGGTTCTTCTATCCTGTTCATTATATCTAACTATAATCTATCCACACTCTTCTTGAATCCTCACCAATGGTGGATGGCGAGCAGCGGATTGATGATGTTTAAATATTACGAAGTGGATACCCTTGCAGCATGGACAATCATCTACGCAATCGGCTGCTATGCTGCCTTGAAGACATTTTCGAAACAGGACATCTCATAAGGAGAATTAAATATGTACATTTTATTATTGGAAATTAAAAAAATATTGAATTGGAAAACTCTTCTTTCGATGATTTTTGTCAATGTGATTCTCTACTATTTTTTGATAGATTTTGAAATTAAACAATTCCCCAATGGAAGACCAGCTCTGGATTCCTATCGAATCGGGGTGGAAATGGTCAAAGATTACGGACCAGGAATGAATGAAGCGGAAAGAGCGGATTTTAAGGAAAAATATCTTCACGAGGTTTCGAAGGCAGACAGGCTCATTCGCGGCAGAGAAGATTTTAAAGCGGCTGGAATTCATTCCTACAAAGACTTTCAAAACATTAATATGGATGATGAAGAGAAGATGAAAATCCACGATAAAGTTTTCTTTAACGAAGGATTGAATTTGTTCTGGGAACTTCAGGAACGGGAAAGTTTATTAGACTTTCACGAACATCAAACAGAAATCCTCGATAATGAATTAAGCCGGGCGGATTCATCCGGAAAAATATTGATAAACGAATTGAAAAAATCGGGCCAGTTCAGCCTTTATCCTGAACAATCTCTGATGAATTTTGAAGCAATCATCAAAAATATCGCCATTGCGATTCTGATTAGTGTGGTTATGGTCGTTTCCCCTATCTTTCTTCAAGATAAAATCAAGCATATAAGAGATTTGCAATATCCTTCAAAAATCGGAAGGAAACTATTCAAAAAGAAATTCGCGGCTGGCGTAATTTCTTCACTGATTGTCATGACTGGTTTGATGGCAGTCTATATGAAAATCTATTCATCAAACAACCCGTCGGTCTTTTTCGATGTACCATTAAATTCATTTGTTGGACCTTTGTATTGGCATCACCTGACCTTCTTCCAATACATCCTGCTTTCCATAATCGCCATTTATCTATTAGGGTTGGTTATTGCAGCCATATCCATGCTCGTCTCAAATTTGGCCCCCAGCTTCATCGTCTTGATTGGGCTGCAGGTAATCATTACCTTGATCGTGCTCATCTTTGGATTAAAGTATATGCTCGGCCTCATCCTTGCAATGGTGCTGCCCATCTGGCTTGTGCCCGTATGCTACATTTTGGTCATCGCACTGACCGTCATCTCCACAGCCATCATGTGGACCAAAGAAAAAAAATCAGACATCCTCATCTAGCTGGGACATGGGGACTGCGTGGGACGCGGGGACAGGTTCCATAGCCGTCAAGTTAACAAGAAAAAATAGGTACGTAAACCAGTGATAGTAAGAAAACCCTATGACTATTCAAAATTTTTCCATATATAGACGACTTGAATGAAAGCT